>NZ_RZTO01000011.1:0-25059 GCF_003997225.1 Mesorhizobium sp. M2C.T.Ca.TU.002.02.1.1 | reverse complement strand
TCTCTTAGTATCTTGCCGTCCGGTGGCGGTTCGCGCTGCAAAATCGCCCAGCGAGTGACCTCGTTTCGCAGCAGCAGCCAACCGGCGGAATCCGTGTCCGTCGGGACAAGGCGATCTCGCAGTTGAGCTTCATAGCGATCCAAGTCCGGCAGACCCGTATCGAAGGCGAACAAATTGAAGAAGTCGGCCGCTGAAGAGGCACCGCCGCATTCGGCTTCGATCAACGCACGCGTGGTTGCAGGCACTTTCGATAGATCGACCGACCTCCCGTTCATGCAGACTGCAAAATCGGGGGCGGGAATGCGATTGGTCTTTAGCTGTGCGCTATTTATTGGCCCGTTTGCCTTGGCGCGGGCGAACGATTTCGCCCACTTGGCCAACATGCTCGTGCCTCTCTCTTTCTTTGAAAGGAGGTAGTCCCAGTCGAGCGCATGTTCGGCAGAGTCTACGGTAAACTTGACCTGAACGTATTCGACCGACCCATCCATGCGCTTGGCGACGACGTCGTCGAGCGATTTGACGCTCGGATCGTCGGATTCCAGCTGCACCCACTCGAACAACCCTGGGTCGCGATAATGCCGAATGAGCATTTCAATGCCGACTAGGTCTTGGTACTCGTATCCAGCGCGGGTAATAGCGGTGAATTTTATCGTTTTGTTTCCGGCCAAACCCTGCCCCGGCCCATTATATAGATTGCAAATAACTATCGGTGCCGAGAACCTAGGCTACGGATATGAGGCCAAACCACTTACATATCGACTGTTGAAATTCAAACTGAACGGCGCAGTTTGCACGGATTCTTTAGGCGGCGATTGGATCGACGCCCGAACCTGTGAACGAAAAGGGGGCGAATTCTCGCCGTCCGATCGCCGCACCAGAATAGCCTAGAAAAGACATCGAGAGGCGTGGCGTATTGGGACAGTGCCACATATTCGCTGCGCGACCCCGAATGTCGGCTTCTTTGCGAAGGCAGAGTTGCCTGACAATCTGAGAAGCGGCGCAAACTTATCATTGGCTACAACTTGATCAGACTGAAAGTCTGAAGACCGTCGGAACAGCCAGCCCTTTGCTCCGATGACGCGGTCGCAATCCGCACCAGACCCACAATTGACATTCGCGATTCCCGCGGGTGGCATCTTTGTTGGAAGTTGATGTCGCGAGCGGGCTTCGCCCGACCTAGCGGCGCGAGCGCCGTGAAATAGTGCCAATCGCGGAGGCGTTCTGCGGCTGACCTTCCGCGTTATTCGCAGTTCCGTTCGACTCGGCCGAAGCGACTTGTGTACGCTTATTGGTCTTGGACACCCGCCCGCCGGCTCCAACAACCAGGTAGACAGTCCAGTTCTTCGGTGTACCTACCCTCTTGAGCTCGGCATCCACTTGATCCTGCGTCAGATAGTTGCCTGTCATGTAGATCAGACCTACGAAAAGGGAGTAGCTGCTGTTCGCGTATCCCTTCATGTCCTCGTAGAGACCGCCAACTGCCGATGCCGCCTTCGTCTTGTCATCAACGAACTTCACTTCAATGGCTGTGCCGATCGAGTCAATCCCGAAGTCAGGAAAATAGTTCTTTGTCTGCTTGAGCACAGGTGCCTCGCGAACTACGTCAGGGAACGCGAGTCGTAGAATCAGTTGCAGATGATCCTGAACATCCTTCTCTCGCTTTGGAAGATTACCGGTCCCTTCGATGTAGTACGGCAACTGCCGCAGCATCCTGGTCAGCACGCGTCGCTGCTCTCGTACCTCGGACGGCGTCTCTACAAGCGCGACAAGCAAGTCGAGACGGGAACTGAGCACATCTACCGCCTCATTGTAAGGGCCTAGGTACTCGTCCCAATAGCTCACCTGCCCAAGTTTCTCCTCAACACCCTCGAACTCCGCATTAAAGGCCTTCAGCGATTCAGCCAATTCGAGCAACTCAAACACAATCCCAACAGCGGCGCGCGCGCGAATCGTGTTTGCCTTCAAGATCGCCGATGCGTTCTCGAGGTATTCATCGCGGTGATAATCATTGAGGTGTTCGTCCGCTTCCGCGTACGCGTTGATCTGCAAGCGGCATTCCTGAACCAGCGATTGTGCGGCCCCGAGGGCCTTAGTGACCAGAGAGAGATTGATTTCCATTGGAAAGATGATCCGAGATCGAATTTCAGGATCGCGATGGTAGCGGTTTTTTCACCACAGAGACAATTCTGATCCAGTGGCGGGACGAGCGTTTTCGCATATCCTGGCTCCCTCCTCCGGAAAAGCAAGCGAAGTCTTCGGTGCAAATAGCGCAAGCACAGTCGGCCGGCTCGAGTTTGCAGGAACTGCTTCGAGACCGCTGGATTGTTCTCCACCGCATTTTCTCGGGTTGTTTAGTCTACCAAGTGGTGGCATAAATTCGCGGGCACCTTGGGGTAGACGCCACAAATGGCACTTTTCCGTTATCTTGATGATGACGCGTTCCTGATCTTTTCACGCAAATTCCGGTTCCTCTATGAGGCGGCATTACTAGATACCTACGAGCGCTTCTTCTCTCGTGGAGCCTCCTTCCCCACCCCGCAGGAGGTGGTCCATGCAATCTACGATCTTATCAAGCGGATGCCTGAGCTTCTTGCCGAAGGCGAAGATGTTGGTGAAGGCCTACCTGACCTAGTGTCAAAGCGCCGCCGGCGGCTGAAATTTGCCGGCGAGGCGAACGAGGCTGCAGAGGCAGCGTTGCGGGTCGCAAGTGTTGCCTACCAGAAATTGGTCCAGACCGGTTGGCTCGAAGAGGAAGAATATGGGCTAAGAGTGACCGTAGATATGCCCATGGGCGCGAGCTTGGTCATGCAGCTCCTGGCCAGCCTCAAATCCGACGTGAGCCAGCGTTTTGGCGGCGTCGTTGTCAACGTGAAGCAGAGTCTGGAATTGGCGGCGAAACTCCAGCCGGGCTCTTCGGGAAAAGAGGCCGTGGATGCTGCATATGCCGTCGTGCAGGCGCGAGAACACGCCACCGCCTTTCTCAAGACGCTCAGGGCGATCCTCTCCGACCTGAGGCGCGTCCGCCGGACTATTATGGAATCGCGTAGCATGCGCGAGAGGGTAGACGCATATTTCCAAGAATTCATCGGCGAGTTGGTTCTGAAGGACTTTCAAGCCATCCACACTTTCAATCACCCCTTTAGATTCAAAGACCACATCCTTGACCTGGCTCGCGATATCTCTCTCGATCCCGAGATTATGAAGATGATCGCTTCGGGTTACACCGAGAACGGGATGGCCGACACCCTCGAGAATGGGCTTAGAACAGCAGAAACCGACCTTCTATCGATTCAGGAAGTCTTTGATGGCATCGGCGAGATGTTCGACCGGATCGCGATCTTTCGCCGGCAGCTCGAACAGCGACTCCGCAACACGGTCAAATATGCGGAACAAGGGAGCAGTGGTATTTCGAGCCGGGCCGCATCGCTCATACACCGACTTCACAAGGTAATGGACCAGCGTCCTGCCCTTTCTGAGTTCGCTTGGGTACCCCTCCCGGTCGAGCCGATGCGAACGCCGTGGTCGGAAAGGCACCTCGCGCAGCCGCGGCAACCACGTAAGGCGCTGGAGTCAATGGCGGTCCCACCCAAAGTCCTGGATCCGTTGCTGGCGCTGCGTAAGAAACTCAAGAAGCAGTACATGGAAAGAATCGTTCCAGACGAGAAACAACTACTGCAATGGCTAAATAATAAAGTTCCGCTGGCGGTGGCGAAAGAGGCACGTTTCCTGGAGATAGAAGACGTAGACTCATTCATTGCATTCGATGTGATCCGACGGTTTACCAAACCGGGCGAAGTTCCGCCTTCTATCGCGGCGGCGTTTGAGATCGTGGATGACTCTCAGGGACATCAGCATGATAGCGAGTGGATAAAGTGCGGTAACTTCCTCATCCGGAGACGGGCTGCCATGGCTGGAGGCGTGGATGCTGACTGAGTTCGAGGAGGTCGAGGCCCGATACGGCGGGGACAAGGGTGCCGACCTTCGGAAAGCTTGCCGATACCTCCTCCGTCATCAATTCGTCTATTCGGGCGATCGGGGTGTGGCGACCGTCTATGATGTAATTATGGATAGTCGCTTCAGGAAAGTGATCGACAATTTCTTTGATTGCATTGGCTACCGCGTCCACCGCGAGCAAGACGAACAGTGGGCGGGGATTGTGCTTGATGATGAGGAGATGTCGTCAACACCAAAAATGAGGGCTGACGAGACTATCGTGCTTCTGGTGGCAGCGGCTCATTGGCAGGACGAAGCGAACCAGGGCAATGTTGAAGAGCGTGCGACGGTCTTGACCACATTTAACGTCCTCTACGAGAAATACAGGGAAATGGCCGAAAGGGGCACAAAGATGCTTGTGTCCCAGTCGAGGTTCCAAGACGTTCTTGAGGATCTTGCTGCGCGCAACCTGATCTGGCTCGGAGAGTTCGATCGTGTCCTTCAGGATCGGGAGGTGGTGGTCCGGCCGATAATCAAGCTTGTTTCCGGATCCGACGCGTTGAGGCGCATTGAGGAGCAGGTTGCGCTGGAAGACTATGAACCCCGCCAGCTCGGTCCCGTCGAGGAAAAATTGCAATGATGGAACTCGTGCATCTCACGCTGGTGAATTGGCATTCGTTCACTGTCGAAGATATTCCGGTTAGCGGCCACGTCGGTGTCCTTGGTGAAAACGCGTCGGGCAAATCAACAATCCTCGACATGATCCAGGTGGTGCTCACCGGCGCCAGCGGACGCTACATGAACCTCAATCCAGTCGCTGGTGAGAGTCGTCGCAGAAGCGGTCCGAGGCGCACAGTACAGGGGTACTGCCTCGGTGCCCGTGGAGAGGGCGATTTTCGGCGCGAAGCCTGCCTTACCTATGTGGCCATTAGTTTTCGAGACGCCGATGGAGTGAAGCCCGACTTGACGGTAGGCCTCGCCATGGAGGCAAGGAAGACACAGCCAGCCGAAACCATACTCGGCCGTTTCGTCGTCCGCGGCAAAATATTGACAACAGCCAATTTCTTGCGTGAGCGGCAAGGAAGGCAAGAATTCGCGCAATGGGAGGAAGTAAGGCAATCGCTGGAAAGGGAATGCGGTAACGGTTTCGTAAACCATCGCGACAGCGCCACGGACCACGTCCGGGAATATATGCGTGACTTGGTTCCACGATCGGCGCCGACTTCCGGAAACGCCGCCGCGCTTGCAAAGGCGATTGTGAACGGTATGACGCTTAATCAGGGCCTGTCCGCAACAGACTTCGTCAGGAACTATATCCTCGAGGAGTCTCCGATGAAGATCGGTGAGCTGCGAGAGTCGTTGAAGACTTACCGGCAAGTCAACCAGACTATCAAGAACATGCGGGAGCGTGCGAAGCGGCTGAAAGTGGTCAAGGCGCGAGCGGAAGATTTTAGAAACTTCCTCAATGAACACGTCGAGGAGGACTGGATCAGTCGCAAGGCGAGGTACCTCGCGGCCTCGGCGGCGATGCGGGCACTCGAAGAAGAGGTCAAGGAAGCCGAGGCATCTCTTCTGGCCGAGAGCGAGGAAATTAACGACCTGACCACTTCGATCAACGAAGCGAACCAGGATGTGCACCGCATCATCAAGCAGATCGAAGCGATCAAAGCCAAGGTGGGCATTGACGATCTTAACAAGATGGCCGAAAGCCACTCCTTTTCCGCCGCAGATTGCCTCAAACGGATCTCTGAACGAGTGAAGCATATGCAGCGGATCGCCTCCGCGGCCGAAGCACTCGGAAAGGGTGAATCAAGCTCCCGCGAATTGGCCGCTCACGCGTCCGCGGCGGCCGAGGCGGTCAAGCGTGGGAACACGGAAGCCACGGCAGTGATCGAACAAGCGTTCCTGGCGTCGCTCCCCGTCACCGCCGAGAGAATTGGCAGGGCGCGCAGTGAGGCGGAAGCCGCTTTGCATACCAAGAACGAGGAGGTCGACAAGCTGTCTCGATCTATCGAGGCCGCCGCTTCCGGTTCACGGGATTCTCACCTCGGCGACCATACCCGCGAGTTGATGAGGCTCCTTCGCATGGCCGGGATGGCTCCGAGAGCGCTTTGCGACATCATTGACCTTATCGACAAGGATTGGGGACAAGCGGCTGAAGGTCTTCTTGGTCGAGATAGGGAAGCGATCTTCGTCGATCGCGACCACATCCACACGGCAACGACGATCCTGAGAGAAAACAGGCGGGATCTACGCCAGGCTTCCCTGGTCAGCCTAAACAAGCTCGAGCGATACAAAGATCCGGTCGAGTCAGGTTGGTTCCCTTCGCTCTTCAGGTCCGATGACCAAGACGCAGTCGCCTTCCTGCAGCGCAGATATGGTAATGTGCGGCTAGCCCGCACGATGGAAGAGTTTAACCAACCCGGCCGCGCCCTCATGGCTGACGGCCTTTACGATGATGGGCTGTTACGGGGGACCCGCCTGGAGGAAGCCTTCCGCCTTAAGATCGGTAAGGCGGCGCAGGAGCAACTTTTCCTGGAGCAGAAAAGGCGGTTGGAGGTTCTGCGGGAGGAAATCGAAACCCTGTCCCAGCGCAGGCGCATCCTTTCCGAGGTTGACCGCTCCGCCGCCCTTGTGGCTTCGCCTGCGGACGGCGAGACGGTGGCAGGCCTGCTTGAACGAGCGCAACAGCAGGAGAGGCTAGCAGGAGAGGCTCGGTCCAGGCTGGAGGCGGTCGATCAAGGCGACCTGAAACGCCTATATGAGCTTGAAGAGAAGAAGAAGGTCCAACAGGCCTATGTCCACGCCAGAAATGTCGAGCTCAACTCAATCCAGAAGAGGCAGGGAGCTTACCAGAAACAAGCTGAAACCGCGAGAAAGACGCTCACGGGCCTTACCAACCAAGAGGGTTCGCGCCATTTGCGGAATCTCGCCCGCCGCATGTTCCAATACAGCTGGCGCTTGACGGCTGCTGTGCCAGCTAACCGCAGGTACCGGGAAAGGATCGCGGGTAAACAAATCCCAAGTGATCCATCCGCCCATTACGAAGCACTGGCCGGGATCCATCGTGCGATTGGGCAGCGCGCGGAGGATCGCTCCAAGCAGGCAAAAGATAGAATGATGGAGGCCGACAGGAATGTACGCGCCGCCATGAGGAGCTATTTTGACGTAGCTCCCATAAGCTCGGAGGTGGGAGCAGAAAGCGACATCCTGAAGGACATCCTGCCCTGGGTGGAGGCCACGCTGCGCGATATCGAAGAGAACGAGCTCACGCGGCATGAAGCACTGGCAGCTGAAGCTTCCGAGCGAGTCTCATCTATCTTTCGCGGCGAGTTCGTCAACTCTCTCCACTCACGCATCTCCAAACTGAAGAGAGATATCGACTCGCTGAACCATAGTCTCCGCAATCACACATTCCACGGCGAGCGATATTCGTTCAGCAGGACGCAAGTGGCTCAGTACGCGCCGATCTTGAAAGCGGTCGAGATCTACGTGACTTCCGAGGATGCGCTGGATCTTCTCTTCAAGGGTGAGATACCCGAAGGCTCCCCCCACAAACCCGTGCTCGACGAGGTGAAGCGCATCCTTGAGGATCCGGATACCGACTTCGACAGTTTTGAGGACTATCGGAGCTTTTTCGTTTTCGAGATTCACATGGAGAACCTCGATACCGGACACAAGACACGCTGGGAAACTCGCCGTGGCACGGGTTCCGGAGCCGAGCAGCAAGTCCCGCTTTACGTTGCCATCGGTGCCTCGCTGGCCTCCGTTTATGGGACCGCCGAAGGAAGATCGGGATCGCAACTTGGAATGGCACTCGCCGTCTTCGATGAAGCCTTTGCCAAGCTGGACGGCAAGAACCAGCGGCAAATGATGAGCTTCTATGAGAGCCTAGGCCTGCAGGTGATCGTGGCTGCGCCACCCGAGCGGCGGCCCTCACTGCTCGGCTATATGCATGCCATTGTTGAGGTCGACAACATTGGCAATGGGCAATCGGAGACGACAGTAGTCCAAGTCAAGGAAAAAGCTCGCAAGGAGCTGCAGCGGATCAACCCCGAACTCATGGATGATGAAGCGCTGCGTAGGATGGCAGCCGAGTGAAATTCACCGATCCGATTGCGCTTCTTTCTCATCTGCTGGATAGGCACGAGGACGGTCGAGCAGGCGCACGTGCTTACCCGGACAACGGCGCTTTTTCGAATATCGTCGAGGCTGACCGCTTTCGGAAGAAGTTGGAAGAGGCAAGCCTGGCGGGTGCAGTCGAGCTTCGAATGGAGACCGGGCGGCGAGCCGGCGAAGTCAAGTTCGTGCGCATCGCTGATGTAGCGAGGCTCTACTGTTTCGTGGAACGAACTCCTTCCAGCCAGCGCTCAGCGTCAGCACTCGAGGATTTGTTTCGTCGAGCAGAGCTGGCTGTCCCGTTCGCTGAGCGTGCGCGGGAAGCTGCTCAAGCCTGGTCCAGAAATCGGCGGAGGGCGGGCATTGCTCCCGGCGACATAGTTTCGCTTGAGCGGGCGCTGCTCCTCGCGCAAGCGATATACAGACGGCAACACTTAGGACTGGACTACCGGACATTCTCCAGAAGGGCCGTTTCCGATAGCAAGGCATTGGAACGGCTCGAGGCCGCCGTCACAAAGGTCCTTCGAAGCATATTCACCGACATCCCCGAGGGCGCGACGCCCCGCGAGGCGCTTGGTACGCTTGGGGTGGAGAAGGTGCCTCCCCCTCTCCTCCTCTCGGGACCGGTTACTCTTGGAGCTTCCCAACCCGACGTTTCCTTCGTTGGCGTCCCAGCCGACACGATCACCAGCGTCGCCTTCAGCCGGACACCTGAATACGTACTCGTGGTAGAGAACTACACAAGTTTCGTCAGACATGTGACCGAGGCTGATCGAGATCGCCGCGGCCTTGTTCTCTATGGCGGCGGCTATCCATCTGTAGGACTCCAAAAGGCGTTTGGCTCGATTGCCCGCAGCATCCCTGCGGAAATTCCATTCTACCATTGGTCCGACATTGACCCTGATGGCATCTGGATTTTCCATACAGTCGAGAAAGCATTCGGCCGTAGGCTGCTCCCACACCTCATGACCATTGAGTTAGCGGAAATGCACGGCAATCCCCCGCCGCTGGCGGCAGGCCGAGTTGCAAAGGCAGGCGGATCGATACTCTCGGAGCTGGCTGCCTATCTTGCAAAGCCTGGCGCAAAATACATGGAACAGGAAGAACTCGATCCTATGATCCCGCCCCCATCAGGAACTGCACGATAAGGCCCTGATGCTGATGATCGTGTTCGTAGAGTCCTACAACCGGTCGAGACCGAGTCGGAAGCGGACTGGCCGCCTTAAACGGACATCGGAACCTAGATAATTGTATTCGGTCGACGCATCGTGGACCTTCCCGCTGATAGCTCTGCGATTCCGCGTCACCTTGCCGACGTGATGGGTCAGCTCGCCATTAAACTGACGTGGCTCCCCTCACGCCGCTGCGGAAGCTTTCATCTCAGCGCAATCGACGACTTTTGCCGCGCCTCCAAAAGCCCACTCAGCCAGTCGGGGTCCATCCTTGGCACTGACGAGAGCAGCAGTTTCGTATAGGCCTGCTGTGGCGCATTCAAAACCTGTTCGTTGCTTCCCCGCTCCACGACCTTGCATTTATGCTTGACGGCGACCTCGCTCGGTGGCTGTAGCACGTGAAGCCATATTTCTGCGTCGGCAGGCCGCAGATCGAAATCGTTTCCTGCTGGGCGGGCCGCTAAAGATCACGACGACCTTCTTTCTCTAGGTTGTCTTGATACCTTCTTTCCTGTCGAAACTCGATGGTCATTCAGCTAGGCCGGGCCACGCGCGAGCGAAGCAACTCCGTGCTAACGAGAAAGACAGAAATCAACACGACGGAGATCGTAGACACGGCGGCTAGAACCGGAGTGATGTCTAGGAACGCATCAAGCCACATCTTCTTAGGCAGCGTCACCACATTGCTCCCGCTTAGGAACATCGAAATCGTCACATCGTCAAATGACGTAATGAAGGCGAAAGCGAAGGCTGTCAGTAGGCCTGGCCGGATCAAGGGAAGGGTCACCTTGCGAAGCGTTGAGATGCTTCGAGCGCCGAGCGTCCAGGCAGCGTGATCAAGTGCGATGTTGTAGTCGCGCAAGACAGCCAGTACCGTGATCAGCACATACGGCACGGCGAGAACCAGATGCCCTATGATCAGCCCGCTATAGGTGTCGATCAGCTTCAGCCGGGCGAAGAAGTACATGAGCGCGACGCCGATAATGATGCGCGGGATGATCAGCGGTGCGATCGCCAGCGAGATAAGCACGCCTTTGCCCTTGAATGGCACGCGGATGATGACGAAAGCGGCGGCAGTTCCTATAATGACAGCTAATGCCGCCACCATGAAGCCGATGGCAAGGGAAGCAGATGCGGCGCCGACCCATTGGCCGGAAGTGACGAGCTCCTCATACCAGCGCCAGGAAAAGCCGACTGGCGGCCACGCCAGCAGGGATGTCCGCGTAACGGAAATCGGAACCAGCACCAGTACGGGCAACATCAGGAACGCCATCACAAGTCCGGTGATCGTGGCCAGAATCCGGCTTCCGATCCTTCTGAAGATCAGGCTCAGGCCGAGCGCTCTGCCGACAAAGTCACATATGTATCCGATCGCGCCGAGGAGGCGGACTCCGATCGTGCCCGTGCCCATGCCGACCGTGCCGCCCGGCGTCCCGACGAGCGATGCCAAGCCGAACACGCGGCCGTAGACCGCTAGCACCAGAAGCGTCGTCGCGAGCAGGAGGACGGAAAGCGCTCCCGCGAACGACCAGTTCACGAGTTCCTGTACCTGGCGAATGATAATCTGGCTTATCATCGTCTGGCTCGCGCCACCCAACAGGGCGGGCGTGATGAAAAAGCCAAGCGACGTCACGAACACCAGAACCGCGGCTGCCGAGACGCCGGGAAACGAAAGGGGAAAGAATATCCGCCAGAACACCTGCGAGCCGCCTGCCCCCATGACCGCGCCTGCCTTTGGCAATTGCGGATCGATCTCGCACACGACCGGCAGCATCGTAAGGATCGCGAGCGGCAGCAGCGCATGAACCATGCCGACAATCAGGCCCAGCGAATTGTACATTAGGTGAAGCGGGCCGCTGGTGACCGAGAACGACATCAGCAGATCGTTGATCAGTCCGGTCCGCGAGAGGATTGCGATCCATGCGAACGTTCGTATCAGGAAGCTTGTCCAGAATGGGATCAGCACGAACAGGACAAGCTTGCGTCGGCCAGCAGGCGGAAGCCTGGCCAGATACACGCAGACCGGATAGGCGATCAGTACCGACACCACAGTGACGGCCGCCGACACGTACAGCGTGTAGACGATAAGCTGGACGTAGACATCGGAGCGGAAGACCTGGCGGTACTGATCGAGACCGATCGCTTGGCCGGGCCCGACGAAACTCAGCGAGAGTAGCGACCCGACGGGATAGAGAAAGAAAATGCAGACGACCAAGGCAAGCGGAACTATCGGGAGAAACTTCCCGATCCTGTTTCTGAATTTCGAGCCAAGCATCTTACGCTTCCACGAAGCGGCTATCCTGGGAAAGCCAGCCAAGCTTGACTTTGTCGCCGGGGCCGAAGTTCTGGGAACTCTCCTCCGACAGCCTAATAGCCAGCAGTTCTGGCCCAAGCGCGGTGCGGACGGATATTTTCGTCACCGGACCGATCATCGAGACATCCGAGACTTCACCGACTAGATTGTTCTCAAGGGATGTCGCTGAAAGCGACGAGATCTTCAGCGTCTCCGGCCTGACTAGCACCCCGATTTCATCGTCCTCCCGGAAAGAGCCGGCAGCACGCCCACGGATGACGGCATCTCCGATCCTGGCGACGGCCATATCGCCGTCGCGGTGCGAGAAGCGGGCCGACAAGCAATTCGGTTGGCCCAGAAAGTCCGCCACATAGGCGGACTGCGGCGCGTAGTACAGATCGTCGGGCGTGCCGAGCTGCTCGATCCTGCCCTCTCGCATCAGGCAGATCCGATCCGACATTGAAAGCGCCTCCTCCTGATCGTGGGTCACGTAAATGACGGTCGTGCCCGTCTGTCGGTGGATTCGCTTGATCTCGACCTGCATCTGCTCCCGCAACTTCTTGTCCAGCGCCCCGAGCGGCTCGTCCATCAGAATGATCGAGGGCTGGTAGACGAGGCAGCGAGCTAGAGCGATGCGCTGTTGCTGACCGCCGGACAATTGTTTGGGCCGCCGTTCGGCAACCCCCGGAAGGTGTACCAGCTCCAAGGCATTGCGTACCCGATCCCTTATCTCCCCTTCCGGAAGGCGGCGCACGCGCAGCGGGAATGCGATGTTCTCTGTGATGGAAAGATGGGGGAACAAGGCGTAGCTTTGAAAGACCATGCCAAGGCCCCGTTCCGACGGATGGGTCCAGGTGGCATCCTTTCCATTGATGAAAAGCCTGCCGGATGACGGCTCGGCGAGGCCTGCGATCAGCTGGAGCAGGGTCGTCTTCCCCGACCCCGACGATCCGAGGAGGGTGACGAACTCGCCCTTCCTTATTTCAATGTCGAGCGGCCGGACCGCGATCACGTTGCCATAGCTCTTCGAAAGCTGTTCGGTTTTCAGCATTCCCATACACCTGTTCGTGTCGACGACCGGGCATGGCCCGGTCGTCGCAAGAGATTGCGGTCAGGTCTTGATGATCCAGGCGTCGAATGCTTCGACCGCCTTGTCCTTGGCCGGACCCCAGCCCTTCGGATCCTGATAGACCATAGTCTTGAAATGCTCCGGATTGGTCGGAAGCAACTTTGCTCTGGCCGGATCGATATGATCAAAAGCCTTTGGGTTGACCGGACCGTAGGCGATGCGCTTTGCGAATTCGGCCTGCCGTTGTGCGTTGGAGCAGAATTTGATGAACGCGCGAGCTTGTTCCAGGTTCGCGGTTCCCTTAGGAATGCACATGCCGTCCATGCCCCAGACGGCGCGGTCCCAAATCAGCGAATAGGGTGCGCCATCGTCGATGGCTGACTGCGCCCGACCGTTCCAGACGACAGCCAGATCGACTTCGCTGGACTTCAGCAGCAACGTCGACTGCGCGCCGCCCGTCCACCAGACGTCGACGGAAGCTTTGATCTGGTCCAGCTTCTTCAGGGCCCGATCGATGTCGAGCGGAAAGAGATGGGCCGGATCGACGCCATCCGCCAGGAGCGCGGGTTCAAAAGTATCAGTGGGGTGACGGCGCATGGCGCGACGACCGGGAAATGCTGTCACGTCCCAGAAGTCGCTCCAGCCCTTCGGCTTGGCGGCCGCGAAGACCTCCGTGTTGAACGCGAACACGGTTGCATACACGCTCAAGCCCATCCAGTGGGACTGTCGGGCCTCCGGAACGATTTCGGCCATGTCGGAGCCACTGGTGTCCAGCGATTCATAGTATCGCTCGATGGGAAGTGCGGCTTGAGCTGCCGCCGTCAGGAACGTCACGTCCCAGAGGATGTTCTGGGTGTCCACTTGGCTTTTGACCATTGCCGTCGGGTCGTGCTCGGCGACGGTAGGATTTATGCGTACACCGGATTCCCGCTCGAAAGGCTCGTAGAAGGCGGCTGTAAGTGCGGTGCGCCAGTCGCCGCCGGGATCGCGGACGGTAATCGTTTTGGCGTCAGCCCGTGCAGCCCGGACGATGAACGGAGTTGCAAGCGCTGAACCGCCAAGGACCTTCAGGACGGCGCGACGATGAATGTTGGGAAATTTCGTAAGATTGCTCATAGCGTTCCACCTCTTGCTTTGTTGATTTTCCAAATTCCAGAAGCGTCGTTCCCGCTCCTAGTCCCTTTCCGTTTGCAGCCGATGCGGACATTCGGCATCGGCGGCTAAGCCGCCGATTCCTTGTCGGCCGACCGATGCATCTCGACGAGGGTCGGGACGATGTCCTTGAACGCCTCGACCACGATCGCGCCCGCCCTCCTGAAGGCATCGACCTTGCTCGCATATCCGCCGATTCCGTTCCGGATGATCGCGCCGGCGTGGCCGAAGCTCTGACCGTCTTCGACGTATTTGCCGGACGTATAGGCCAGCACAGGCTTCGTCATCTGCGAGGCGATCACTGCCGCAGCGTCCTCCTCGTCACGGCCACCTATTTCGCCAAGGAGCACGACGATCCGGGTTTGAGGGTCCTTCTCGAAAAGTGGCAACAGATCGGCATAGCCCACACCCTTCACAGGGTCGGGGCCCACCGAGACGATCGTGCTGATCCCAAGGCCCTCGCACTTCATCTCGGACAGGACGCCGTAGGCGATCGAGCCTCCCTTCGTGACGATGCCGACAGATCCCGGCATGCAAATCTCGTCGGAGAAATAGCCGGCCTTCGATTGAAGTGCGGAAAGAACGCCGCTGGAGTTTGGGCCAATCAGCATCGTGCCTGCGCGATTGGCCGCTTCGCGGATCTCCAGCGCATCGTGAACGGGTACGAACTCGGTGAGGCAGATGACCATTTTGATCCCGGCGGCGATCGCCTCGAGCATCCGCTGCTTGACATCGAACGGATCGTTGAAAAACAGAGCCACCTCGGCGCCGGCCATGATCGCCGAGCGGAAGTCAGTGTAGACGTCTATGTTGTCCTCGTGCGGAACCTGGCCGCAGCCGACAGCGCCGACAAGCTTCGTGCCGCATGCTTTCATTTCGTTGCATTGGCGCAAGACCATGCTGCTGCCTATGCCGCTCACGACAATCCCAGTGGTTCTTCCGATCAGAATGCTCATGTCGTTCACGTCAGGTAGCTGAGGGTTGCCCCGATCGCCTCTTTCAGGCTCGAGCAGTTGTGGATGCCGGCATCTCGAAGAAGCGCCGTGGCTTTCGCGCCGCCATTCCCCTGGAGGTGGACGACCATCGGCTTCGCTGATCTGGCCCGATTGGCGCTAATGACGGGAAGCAGCGCTTCGGTGATGCGATCTATGCGGTTGCCGCTCGAGATCATATTTACGAGAATGACGCGCGTATTGTCGTCTGCGTCGAAATCGTCGAGCACCGACGCGAGCGTTTCAGGAGCATTCCCGGACGAAAGCGACGCGTCCATGTCGATTGCGCCTGCGAGCGACTGGCTCTCCGACGCGATCCAGTCCGATACCGTCAGCGCCATGCCGCCGCCAAGCCCAACCAAGCCGACGGTGCCTCGCCGGCCGAAACGCTGCAACGTGGAGACCTTCTGGGATTTGGGCCAGCCATGGCCGCCGCGCCGCAGATGCAGGAGCTTGCGAATAGCGGGTTGGCGGGCAACGGCAGAATCGTCGATGTCGATCCTGGCATCTAGCGCCAGCAGCGACCCGCCTGACACTTCGGCCAGCGGATTGATCTCTGCCATTACGGCATCCGTTCCCCGGAGCAAGGATTCAAGACGGGCGCAGACATCAAAGTAGGCGTCCCACTGCGGCTGTGGGAAGCCGAGAGACTGGAACGTCAGCCCTATAGTTTCGCGCATGTCAAAGACGGTTCGGCGCAACGGGATCCTGGCGACGGAGCCGGGATCCGATTGGGCACGATCCTCGACATCGATCCCTCCGTCGCGGCCGATCATCAGCCAGATTTCGTTCATCGTGACGGTCAGCGCGACATAGCGTTCCCGGAGGACGACGACCTTCGGTTCCAGCCGCAGGCTCGTGACCGGATAACCGCTGATCTGGCGTCCGATCATCGAGGCAAAGATGGAACGGGCCTGGAGGGGGGTGTCCGCGAACATGATGCCGCCGTTCTTGCCTCGCTTGCCGACAGGTATCTGCGCCTTCAACGCGATCGGGAACTGCAGCTCAGGAAGAGCGTCCTCCAGTTCGGTTGCGTCGCTCACCACCGCACCTTCCGGGGTGGCGATGCCGTATTGCCGCAGCAGGAATTTGCCTTCGTCCTCGTACAGAAGCATTGCTCAATTCCAGTCGCGGATCGGCAATGGCGTATGAATGGGCAATAACCCGCACGCTGCAGGCCGCGCGTACCTGTGAGAAAACATTTCCTAACCTATCAGCTATTTTTCTTACTCGATCGCGGGATGCCTCGATCCCCAATTGTTCCTTGCTTTCTAGCAATTCCGAGAGCCAACTACGATTCAGAAAGACGGCAATGAGAGTGTAGAAAAACTATGGTATCGACAGGGCACCGCCTCCCTTCCCTGAATGCACTGCGGGCGTTCGAGGTCGCGGGCCGCAGCCTGAATTTTAGGATCGCGGCCGAGGAACTAAACGTGACCCACGGGGCGATTGCCCAACACATACGGGCGCTCGAGGCCGACCTAGGACATCAATTGTTCGAGCGCTTGCCACGCTCGCTTGCTTTGACGGACGTTGGCCGCGCCTATCTTCTGGAGGTCACCCGAGCATTCGAACTGCTCACCGAGGCGACGGCGCTGGCGCGGGGCGATCCGCACCACGTGACAATCAACGTAACGCCGAGCTTTGCCGCACGCTGGCTGATTCCACATCTTCAGGCCTTCCGAAGCGCTCATCCCGAGATCGAGGTGAACATTCTGGCTACCGGGCATATGCCGGACTTCCGCGCAGCCAATGTCGACCTAGCCATTAGGGACGGCTCGCCGCCCTTCGGGACGGGCATCCGGTCAGAAATGCTTTTCGAGCGAAGACTGGTCGCTGTAGCAAGCCCCACCGTGGTCGGCGAGCTGGGATTGCCGAGAACGTGCGAGGATCTTCGACGCTTCGTGCTTCTGCACGACATGGAGAACGAATGGCCGGAGTTCCTGTTCAAGGTATTCGGCAAGAGGCAGATAGCCGTCGCTCACAACATTTCGTTCAACCTTGCCACGCTGGCGATTGACGCGGCACTCGCAGGCCAGGGAATCGCTGTCGCGAGCCGTCTCTACGTACAGCAAGAACTCGACAGAGGACGACTTGTTCAGATGATCGACGCTTCGCTGGCCTCTGGCAGAGACTATCACGTCCTGATGCCTGCCCGTTCCAAGAACCACCGGGCCGCCCGGACAGTTTGGGATTGGCTGATCCATGCGCGCGACGGCACTTTGCTCAATTTTCCATTGTTCGGCGAGCGTGAGACCGCTTCCTCAACATCGTCGATCTAGCCAACGACTCACGTCCAACGTTTCGGACGCTAAGGCCATGGATCGCCTCGCACGGTTCGGCTTCGTCCCACTTGACGAACCCGGTTCGACATCTGCTCGACCTAACCGGAATGTCGGTTATGACGGCGAGATGGAACGTGCGCACTTGGCTCCATGTTGTCGCCGGGGGACTTGCTCAATCGCGCTCAGGGGATCGATAAGCTTGGCAGCCGACGCGGCGGCGACGGTCGGTGACGGTGACTGACATGAGCGGGAGGCCGCCGTGACATCGGTCGGGAGGATCTCGATGCCACGGCGGCAAGGTCGTCGCACGACGACCACGGCTTTCTTGCGCCCTCGACGAGCCAATTCACGGCGGAGGCGCAGGCGGCTTTCGCAAGCTCGGTTACCTCAACGAGGCAAGAAACGCGTCAAGGTAACCGTTGAACTGGTCTGAATTCTCCCAGAATGAGAGATGCTTCTCCACAGTCGCGACCTTGGCGGACGGCGTATGTCGTTGCGCCCACTGACCCACAACATCTTTCCAATCAGAGTGGACGACATATAGGAGGGCTGCCTTCCCCTCCAGGGTCTCCAAATCTTTCGAATAGTCCTGATACGCGGAAGATTCGTTCAGAAGGGCCGCGACCCCGTTCGATGTTTGGTTCGTAATCCGGTTCATCCAATCGAGATAAGCCGGCGTCGCCGACTTGACCATGAAGTGAGCGAACTCGTCGTTGACCTTCTCCCGGTCAAGAAGCGGCCCCTCGGTGAAATAGCGCCGATACCCGTCCGAGTCGTCTTTCCGGAACCAGACCCATTCCTTTTGATTGTCATCGCCGCTCCCGGTCGGAGCCGCATCGATCATGATCAAGCCCTTCAAGTTCCCCGCGCCGAACTGATGCACGTAAGACAGGATGTCAAACCCGCCGTTCGACCACCCGCCGAGGACAATGTTCTTGAGCTGGAGACGCTGTATGAACGCCTCAAGGTCTCGGCCGTGCTGCTCGTAGAAATTTCCTTCCAACGTATGGGTCGAGAGCCCTTGGCTTCTTGGATCCATGACAACGAGCTTGAAGTCCTTCGATGCCTTGAAGTGCTGCAATTGCTTCTCGAAGACATCGGACGACATGGTCCATCCGGGCACGAGAAGGATGACTTGCGGTCCGGCCCCGGCGGTCTGGTAGTGAATGGTCAGGTCGTCTGAGACCTTGACATAGTCCGCGCGCGCCGCGCTGGCGGAAGCCAGGAAGAGCAGAAAGCAAGCTGTGACGGTACGCATGATTTCCTCCTCAAGATGGCTGCTAGTTCCGGCCGCCCAGCATCCGAGAAATCGGCGTTGCTTAGTTTCGGCTGCGTGCCCGGCCGCTCTTCCTTAACGCGTTCCCCCAGACAAACGGTACGACGCCCGAACCGACTAATAGCGTGTTGGTGATGCTCGGCGACTCACCGGGAGTCTTCCCGCCTGATGGTCAGCATGCCGCCTTTGTATGGAACATGACCTTCCAGTCGCCATCCTGGCATACCGCGCCCGACTGATTTCGGACCTCGATCCAGAAGGTCACGATTCCGCGGTTCGGATTGGATGTCAGCCGAACGGCGTCGACGCGCTGATAGACATGTATCGTGTCGCCCATCTTTACGGGGGCCTTCAGGTTCCAGGTCATGCCGAGGAAAGCGATAGCCGTCCCTTCCTTCAATCCAAGGCGGAATTCCAGTCCCGTCGCGATCGCGAAAACTGCGGGGCCGTGCAGGATTCGGGTTCCGAAGGGTGTCTGCTTCGCAAACTCCTCGTCCGTGTGGACGGGATTGTAATCGCCTGTCAGGCCCGCAAACATAACGATGTCGGCTTCCGAAATCGTTCGGCGCGGCGTGAGCCAGCTCTGCCCAACTTTGAAATCATCGAAAAACAATGCGTTCGGCCCAACCGTGATTTTCGGGCCTTCCTGCTTCGTTCGGGCATCCATGGGTCTCTCCTGATTTCCGGAATTAATGCCATCCTCGCGAATGCGCGGAATCGCCAGACGATACGCAGGGGGCAACCTTGTGCGTACTTCTAAGACATAATTTTCGACTAGATGGTCAGTTTTGTCAAGCCGCGTGAATGTTGAGAAGATCAAGACCAGAAGCCGCGGCAAGCGCTAGACGCTTAGGCAGAGGTATTTGATCTCCACGTAGTCATCGATGCCGTACTTGGATCCCTCACGGCCCTGGCCGGACTGCTTGACGCCGCCGAACGGGGCGACCTCCGTGGAAATCAGTCCCGTGTTGATGCCGACCATGCCGTATTCGAGCGCTTCGGCCACGCGGAATATCTTCGAGATGTCCCTGGCGTAGAAGTAGGAGGCCAGGCCGAACTCGGTGGCGTTGGCCATTTCGACGACGTCTTCCTCGCTATCGAACTTGAACAACGGCGCGACCGGACCGAAGGTTTCCTCCCGCGCGATCTTCATGTCCGAGGTAACGTGCGTCAGGACGGTCGGCTCGAAAAAGAGGCCGCCTCTCGCATGCGGCTTGCCGCCGACTTTGGCCTGCGCGCCCTTGGCGATCGCATCGGCGACATGCTCTTCGACCTTGGCAAGCGCATCCCGGGAGATCAGGGGACCAGCGTTGACCGAGTGCTCGAAACCGTCGCCGACCCTCATTGCCACGACCTTCTCTGCCAGTTTCTTGGCGAACTGATCGTAGGCGCCGGCCTGCACGTACAGCCTGTTGGCGCAGACGCAGGTCTGGCCGTTGTTGCGGAATTTCGAGATCATGGCGCCTTCCACGGCTGCGTCCAGGTCCGAGTCGTCGAACACGATGAACGGAGCGTTGCCTCCAAGCTCGAGGCTGACTTTCTGCACTTGATCGGCTGCCTGCCGCATCAGGATCTTGCCGACGGCGGTCGAACCCGTGAAGGTGAGCTTGCGCACCTTGTCGTTTTCGGTGAACTCCTTCCCGATCGTCGGCGCGTCAGTCGAGGAGATCACGCTGAAGAGACCACTGGGCAGGCCAGCGCGTTCCGCCAGGACGGCGAGCGCAAGCGCCGAAAGCGGCGTCTCGGACGCGGGCTTCGACACGAGCGAGCAGCCCGCCGCGATCGCCGGAGCGAATTTGCGCGCGAGCATCGCGTTCGGAAAGTTCCAAGGCGTGATCGCCGCCACGACGCCGACAGGCTGCTTGACGACGATGATCCTCTTATCCGGCTGGTGGCCAGGGATCGTGTCCCCGTATACGCGCTTTGCCTCTTCGGCGAACCACTCGACATAGGCCGCGCCGTAGAGGATTTCCCCCTTGGCCTCCGCAAGCGGCTTGCCCATTTCCATGGTGAGGACGGCAGCGAGGTCGTCGGCATTCGCGACCATCAGGTCGTAAAGATTGCGCAGCACGGCCGCGCGCTCCTTGCCTGTCTTCTTAGCCCAGCCCTTCTGCGCCGCATAGGCCGCCGATATCGCGCGGCCGGCCTCCACACGGCCGAAGTCCGGCAGCGTCGCTATGACCTCCCCAGTCGCTGGATTGGACACATCGAACGTCTTGCCGCTTTCGCTGCGATCAAGCCATCGGCCGGCCAAGAGGGCCTTGTCTGTGGCAAGCGAAGAATCTCTGAGCTTCGCCAGGAGCGAACCGGAGATCATGCCGGTCGGGCCTCCGCCGCGCACTCTCGCAGCGACGATTCCAAGATGTCGAGCGCCTCGCCGAAAACGTCGTCTTGAATGGTGATCGGAGCCAGGAAGCGAATGACGTTGCCGTAGACGCCGCAGGTCAGGAGAATGAGCCCCTTAGCGAGCGCCTTCTCGCGGACCTTGTTGGTGAATTCGGCGTTCGGCGCGCTTGAGCCGGGAATCTTGAACTCCACCGCATTCATGAAGCCCGGGCCGCGAATGTCAGATATTTGCGGCACTGCGTCGGCCAGGGAATGCAGCCTTTGCTTCAGTCGGTTGCCGAGGAGTTCGGCGCGCTCGTTGAGCTTCTCCTCCTCGATGACGTCGAGAACGGCATTGCCAGCCGCGATGCCGATCGGACTGCCCCCGTAGGTTCCGCCGAGGCCGCCCGGTCCCGGCGCGTCCATGATCTCGGCGCGGCCTGTGACGGCCGCAATCGGGAATCCGCCGCCAAGGCCCTTAGCCATGGTGGTGATGTCTGCGGCGATCCCATAGTGCTCCATCGCGAAAAGCTTCCCGGTACGCGAAAAGCCGGTCTGGACCTCGTCGGCGATCAAGAGGATGCCGTGCTTGTCGGCGATGTCCCGAAGCTTCGCCATAAACGCCTTCGGAACCTCGTAGAAGCCGCCCTCCCCCTGGACGGGCTCTATGATGAAGGCCGCCACGCGGCTCGGATCGACATCGGCCTTGAAGAGCTTGTCGAGAGCGCCGAGCGAGTCCTCGATCGTGGTGCCATGCAGTTCGAGCGGGAACGGCACGTGGAAGACGTCCGGCATC
Organism: Mesorhizobium sp. M2C.T.Ca.TU.002.02.1.1; assembly: GCF_003997225.1. Classification (NCBI taxonomy): domain Bacteria; kingdom Pseudomonadati; phylum Pseudomonadota; class Alphaproteobacteria; order Hyphomicrobiales; family Phyllobacteriaceae; genus Mesorhizobium; species Mesorhizobium sp. M2C.T.Ca.TU.002.02.1.1. The sequence continues at coordinate 3,647 of NZ_RZTO01000011.1, read as the reverse complement.
ATGGCACCGAATCCCGCCTTGTAGGGCTGGACCTTCCCAGTCAGCGTCATGCCCATGAAAGTGCGGCCATGGAACGCGCCAGTAAAGGCGACGACGGCCGAGCGGTTAGTGGCTGTGCGCGCAATCTTGACCGCGTTCTCGACGGCTTCCGCGCCCGTCGTGACGAAGATGGTCTTCTTCTCGAAGTCGCCCGGCACAGCGTCATTGAGCCGCTCAGCCAGCCGGACGTAGTTTTCGTAAGGGACCACTTGGTGACAGGTGTGAGTGAAGCGGTCTAGCTGATCCTTGACCGCCGCGATGACCTTGGGATGGCGGTGTCCGGTGTTCACGACGGCGATGCCGGACGCGAAGTCGATGTAGCGTCGTCCTTCGACATCCCAGATCTCCGCATTCTGGGCGCGAGCCGCATAGACCTGCGTCGTCACACCGACGCCGCGTGAGATGGCGGCCGATCGGCGGCTGGCGGCATCAACGTTGAGCATTTGGTTCTTCCTTGGAGCTTCGATAGGACACCGCGGCAGTCCGCCGACAGGCGCTTTCAAACCCCATGATCCGGATTTTCGACTGGATAGTCAAATATAAAATCTCTAAGGTCAAATCGCTCTTGGCAGTGGCTCAATGGCTCATGGGCAGCATCGCTGGAGATGGGCCGCTCGGACGGAAGGCGATTCAAATGCGGACCTATTCGGGCGTCGTCTATCCCGCGCAGACCGATGCGATGGGCCATATGACCGTTCAGTACTATATCGCGGCGTTCGACCAGGCGATGTGGCACCTGGTCCACGCGCTCGGTTACCGACCTGAATGGCAGATGGATCGCAGGGAAGGTTGGGCCGACGTACGCCATGATGTGACGTTCACCAAGGAGCTGCGTGTCGGCAGCCTGTTTTGGGTCGAGAGCTCTGTCGTCGCGATCGGCAGAACATCGCTTTCGACTCGCCATCGGCTTTTCGATGCCCATCGCGAGCTCTCGTCCACCGACGAAGTGAAGTCGGTCTACTTCGACCTCAACGAGCGGAAGGCGCTTTCGCTGCCCGAGCCAATTCGCAAGTCGGCGAACGACCGCCTGGCCAACGCGCGCGATTAGAGTCGATCGGCAAAGGTCAGCGAGGAAGGCATTCCAGCCATTCTATGTGCTTTTGAACGGAACGGGACCTATTGAGTTTTGGCCCGATAAAACGCCGCGTCGGACGGCGGCAGCGACGTGTTTCTGATGAGATCCGCCGCCTTCTCCGCGATCATGATCGTGGGTGCGTTCGTGTTGCCGTTCGTCACTTCGGGCATAACCGAAGCATCAACGACACGCAACTTGTCGATCCCGTGAACTTTGAGGTCTCCATCCACTACAGCGTAGCTGTCGCTTCCCATCTTGCAGGTGCCGACGTAGTGATATCCGCTCTCTGCGTGATTGCGAATGAATTCGTCAAGGTGAACGGTATCGGAAATGTCGAATCCAGGCTTCAGCTCCTTCCCCCTGTAAGGACGCAGCGCGTCCTGTTGGAGTATTTCGCGCGACAGCCGGATCGCGTTTCGTGAATCCACCCAGTCCTCATCCTCCGCCAGATAGTTCGGCTGGATGGCAGGGTAGTCGCTCGGTTGGGACGACCTCAGCGACACCGTCCCGCGGCTCTTCGGACGCTGCGGCCCAAGATGAACCTGGAAACTGTGACCGGGAGCGGAAAGCCGTCCAGAATACTCCGCCGCCAAGCCTACGAAATGGAGTTGGACATCCGGCCATAGCTTGTCCGGAGAGCTCCTGACGAAGCCGCCTGCTTCGAAGAAGTTGGACGCGCCAAGGCCAGTCTTCGTGGCGTACCACTGCACGCCGATCTTCGCCTGGTTGAGCGGCTTCGTCGCCTCGAAGTACGAGAGCGGCTTGGTGCATTCGTAGGCTACGATGTATTCGAGGTGGTCCCCAAGGTTCTTCCCGACGCCGGGCAAGTCCACCACGACGTCGATTCCGTGTCGCCTCAGCGCATCGGCATCGCCGATGCCGGACAGCATGAGCAGCTGCGGCGACTGGATCGCTCCCGCGCTCAGAAGGACCTCCCGCTCCGCCTGCACGGTGCGCACCGCGTTTCCGCTCTTGAACTCGACTCCTCTTGCCGCACCGCCTTCGACGACGATCCTCGAAACCTGCGCTCCCGTTACCACGTCGAGGTTCGGCCTCGCCATCGCCGGATGCAGGTAGGCGCGGGCGGCACTTTCGCGAACTCCGTTGTGCACGGTCATGTCCATGCGTCCGAAGCCCTCCTGGCGGTATCCGTTCATGTCGCCGACGGGCGGGTATCCGGCCTGGTAGGCGGCCTCCAGGAAAATCTGGTAGAGCGGGCTCCGGGCGATCCCCTTCGTGACGCGCAGCGGACCGTCTCCGCCTCTGTATTCATCCGCGCCCTGGTCATAGGTTTCGGAACGGCGGAAATAGGGCAGGCAGTGCGCATAGGACCAGTGCGCCAGCGCCTGATCCTTCGCCCAGTTGTCGAAGTCCATGGGATTGCCCCGAACATAGACCATTCCGTTGATCGTGGACGAGCCGCCGAGGACTTTGCCGCGGAAGAGCGGAATCTGGCGGCCGCCGAGCGCGGCAACCGGCTCGGAGACGAATTGCCAGTTGTAGGTCTTGCCGTTCAAGGGGTAGACCAGCGCGGCAGGCATCTGAATCCGAAAATCCCACCACCTGTCCGGCCCCCCGGCTTCGATCACCAGGACGCTCGTGTCGGGGTCTTCCGTCAGACGGTTTGCGAGGACGCAGCCGGCGGAGCCCGCTCCTATGATGATATAGTCATACGCCGCTTTTCCGCCGTTCGACATCAATTGCCTCCAAAACGCATCGTTGTTCGTAACCGGCGGCTAGAGCCATGCGATGGGCGTCGCGGCGAACCCGAAGCGCAGCACGCTCTCGATCCCCCTCGGCCGTGACCAGATTTCAGGCGTGTCGTCAGCGTATGCGGCGGCCCGATCAGCTATCGTCGAAAGTCGCCGCGACATCTCCTCGGAGACGGCCGATCGCCCGAGGGTGGACGCCCAGTTGGCGCAGGCAAGCTCGATCGCACCCAGACCGGGAAGGCGGGCCGACAGCCTGCCGCGCCATTCATCGGCGATCGCCGACGCCTCAGCCAGCGCCCGGGATGTTTCGCCGCCTGCCTGCAGCACCATGGCGAGGAGGAACCTGCCCTTCAGGCGGCTCGCCTCCCCCCATTGGGCCAGGGTGCCCTGCTCCACGCTCCGATAGTACTCGGCATGTCGGCTGGCCAAGCGCATGTGGAACGCATTCGACCTGGGCGTCAGAAGCGGCTTCGCAACCACATCCGACGCAAGGACCACGGCCCATCGCCGGTCGGCGTCTTCCGCTATCTCGCGCGCGCGGCCGAACTCGCCGAGCTTGAAGGCGCACACGGAACTCAGATGGCGCGCGACGGCGATGGCCACCTTGCGTTCGGCGTCCGGAAGCGAGCTAGTGTCGTCGTCGCCGACCGTGGCCTGCAGGCTCAGCCCGGACTTGACCAGCTGGCACCAGGCCCAGAGTCGGTCGATCGCGTCGTCGCCGGGACTGCTTTCAGACACCGATGTAGGCGACACGGACATGTTCGTCGTCCTTCATCAGCGCGGCCTTTCCGGTGAGGGAAATCCGGCCCTGTTCGAGCACC
>NZ_RZTO01000119.1:0-10832 GCF_003997225.1 Mesorhizobium sp. M2C.T.Ca.TU.002.02.1.1 | reverse complement strand
GGGAAAATACCCCGCCGTGACGCCGACCAGCGTGCCGATCAGAAGCGCCACGCCATTGGCGACGATGCCGATGATCAGCGATGTGCGGGCGCCGAACAGGATGCGGGTCAAGAGGTCGCGGCCGAGCAGGTCGGTGCCCAGCCAGAACTTGGCGTTCGGCGGCAGGGGCGAGCCTTCGAGCGTCAGGCCGTCGAACATCTGCTCGTTGGGATCGTAGCCGGTCAGCCATGGTGCGAGGATGGCGCCGGCGAGCACGATGGCGACGATGATGAGACCGAGCAACGCCAGCGGCCGCTTGACCAGCCGGCGCCAGACGCCGGCGCGCGGCTTTGCCGGCATGTGGCCGGCCGACGGCAGGTCAGGCGCGATGGGATTGGTCATCGCCGTCCTCTTCTTCCGTCATCGCCACGATGCGCCGCGCCGCTTCCTCGACGCTGATCTGCCAGCTCATCGCCAGCGACCTGAGCTGCGCGTAGGCGCGGTCGTCGTCGCCGCCTTTCGACAGGGCCGCGACCGCGCGCACGATGGTCTGGCGCTCGCCGACCCGCTGGCGCAGCGACGCGATCTCGCCGGCGAGTCGTTTTCGCGCCTCGAAACTCTGCCGGGCGATGAGCAGCGCGCTGTAGACGCCGGCGGTGCCCACCGGTTTCAGCAATTGCGCATCGGCGTTGTGCGACAGCGCCCATTCGATGCGGCCCGGCGCTTCCGAGCCGATCAGCGCCACAAGCGGCATCGGCGCCTCGCCGGGCTTCCACGGGAACTGCTCGTCGAAGCCGAGATCGGCGTCGAAGAAGACGAAATCCGCCGCCAGTGCCTCCGCCGGCAGCTGCGGCCAGCACTCGATCGCTTCGAGGCCGATCGCCGACAATTGCCTGGTGATCGCCTGCACCGTGGTGTGCGGACGATGCAGCACGAAGGCCTTGGCGCCGCCGAGATTGGGGATGCGCGCGGCGCGGCTCACGACACCACCCTGAGCCGTGGTCGGCCGAAGACCTTGGCCGGATCGTAGCGCGACAGATAGGGATCGGGCGCCACCTCTTCCTCGCGGCTCACCACCTCGAAGAAGCCGTCGGCAATGCGCCCGATGAGCACCGGCAAGGTTGCATGCTGAGTGTTCGGATCGATGGCGATCGGCCCCAGCCGCGTCGCGAAGCGGCGTTCGGCGAAAGCTTTCGAGAATTCCGTCGGGCCGGCGTCGGGATTGCCGGAAAGCACGTCCGCCATCACCTGCACCGAGGCATAGGCGGAGGCCTCGAAGGACGAGGCGAAGGCAGCCGGGCGCGGCGCGAAATAGGGCCCGGCCGACAGATGGCCCTTGCCGGTCTCGCCGATCGCCGGCAGTTCGGCCTCGGTGAGATTGCAAGAGACCACCGGGCAGGCGTCAGGCTTGAAGGCGGCATCCTCGCGTCCCAGCTCGCGATAGGCGGCGAGGAAAGCGTAGGACGAGGTGCCGATCAGGTTGTTCAGGATGAAGTTCGGCCGCGTGACGCGGATCTCCTCGATCAGGCGCGAAACATCGGTCTCACCGATGCGCAGATAGCGTTCGCCGAGCACCTTGCCGCCGGCGTCGGCTATCAGGTCGCGGGCGACGCGGTTCATCTCCCAGCCCCAGATGTAGTTGGAGCCGAGCAGGAAGCCGTTGGCGCCGAAGCGCGGCGCGACATGGGCCATCAGCGGCACCAGATGCTGGTTCGGACAGGCATGCATGTAGACGACATGCTCGTTGGCCTCGAAGCCTTCATATGGGCAGGCGTACCAGAGCATGCCGCCCGCCTTTTCCAGCACGGGAATCGTCTCCTTGCGGCTCCAGGAGGTGATGCAGCCGACGACATGGCGGGCGCTGCTGGTGCGGAAAATGTCCTCGCAGAGCGTCGCGTAGCGGTCGGCATTGCTTTGCGGATCGCGCTCGACCGGAACGAGTTCGATCGTCTGCGCGCGATCGGCATTGATGTCGGCGATCGCCCGCATCGCGCCCAGCCGGCAGGCATCGGAGACGAGCTGATAGCTGCCTGACCGGGAATAAAGGACGCCGATCTCGATACGTCGCTTCAAGCGAGGCTCCAAAAATGAAAAAGCCCCGCAGCCAGCGCCGGATGGGCGAGGCATACGAGGCATTCTTGCCGCCCGGCGACCAAGGCCGGTATTTTCGCGGGCTACCCTATTCCGTGCCGTCCATCAGTCAAGCCTGAAAGTTGATGGCCATCTAGTCCCGCAGGCTGAACACGAAGGGCGCGGTGCGGGTGACGCGCGCGCCGAGTTCGGCCGGCGGCGCCGGCACCGAGGCGCCCTGCAAGGCGCCGAGGGCCGCGCGGTCGAGATCGCCGTCGCCCGAGGATCGCGCCAGCCGGGCCGAGACCACCCTGCCGGAGGTATCGACCGTGAAGGTCACGCTCGGCGTGCCCTCGGCCCGCCTGGAGCGCGCCGCGCTCGGATAGCGGGTGTGCCGCCTGATCCACGCCGCCAGGCTGGAATTCCAGCGCGACGGGCTGACGCTCGAGCGCGGCGCCGCGTTCGAGGACTCTGGCGCCGCGGCCTTCGCCGCCGCCTGGGCATCGATGCTGGCGGTGGTCGTCGCCCTGGGCGGGGGCGCCTTTTCCTTCCTGACCCGTTCCTTCGGCTTTTCGACCGGTTTCTTCTCGACCCTCTTCCTGGCTTCGACCGGCTTCTGCGTCTTCGCTTTGGTTTCCACTGGTTTCGGTTCCGGCAGCGGAATGACGACATCGGGCGCGATCGCCTCGACAGGGTCGGGCACGACCTCGTCCAGCGGCTGCTGCTCGCTCAGCGCGGCAACCGCCGCTGGAGGGGCCTGCTCAGCCTCTTGCGTGTCATCGGCATCGGATGGCCGTTCGGTGACGGGCTCCGCCTGTTCCACTGCCGGCGCCGGATCGGTCACCGGTTTTGCCTCGACGGGCTTTTCCGTCTCCTCCGCCGCATCGGGTGGCTCCGGTGTCACCGTGTCCAGCATCGCCGTCTCTTGCGGCGCGGCGGGCGCGACGACCAGCGGCGCCATCTCGACCGCCAGCGCCGGCGGCGGACCGCCATCGGGCATGTCGGCGAAACTCAAATTCTGCACCGCATAGGCGACCGCCACATGCGCGGCCAGGATGATCGCGGCCGCGCTCATCCACAGGCCGGCCTCGCGCGCGCCGAAGCGCGGCTGGGAAACGCGGGAAAGAGCGGCGACCGTCATGGCGCCGCGCTTCCGCCCGGCTCGGGGGAAGGGTTGGCGCCGGCGGCGGGCATTCCAGGCGCGGCCTGCCCGCCGCCGCCGGTGGTTTCGAGGCCGACGAGCGCGACCTTGAGGTAGCCGGCGGCGCGCAAAAGGTTCATCACCTCCATCAGGTCGCCGTAGCCGACTTTTCTGTCGGCGCGCAGGAAGATGCGCGTCTGCCTGTCGCCCTTGGTGCGGTTGTCGAGCACGCCGGCGAAGGCCGGACGCGGCACGCTGTCATTGCCGATCGCCAGCGAGAGGTCGCTTTTCAGCGTCAGGAACAAAGGCGTCTCAGGTCGCGGCGCCGGCGTCGCCGTCGATCCGGGCAGGTCGACATTGACATCGACGGTCGCGAGCGGCGCCGCGACCATGAAGATGATCAGAAGCACCAGAATGACGTCGATGAACGGCGTGACGTTGATGTCGTGGCTTTCCTCGAGATCGTCGCCGGCCGTCTCGCGAATGCGCGCCGCCATGGCCGCTACTCCGCCGCCATCGCCGTCGCCGGCGGCACCGTGCGGAAATCGAGGTCGCGGCTGACCAGCCGCTCGACGCCGGCGGAAGCGTCGGCGAGGATCTGCCTGTAGCCGGCGATCGAGCGCGCGAAGACGTTGTAGATGACGACCGCCGGAATGGCCGCGACCAGGCCCATCGCGGTCGCAAGCAGCGCTTCGGCAATGCCGGGCGCCACCACGGCGAGGTTGGTGGTCTGCGCCTGCGAGATGCCGATGAAGGCATTCATGATGCCCCACACGGTGCCGAACAAGCCGACGAAGGGCGCCGTCGAGCCGATGGTGGCAAGCAGGCCGGTGCCGCGCGACATGCGCCGGGCCGCCGCCGCCTCGATGCGCGAAAGCCGGGAGGCGACGCGCTCCTTCAGTCCGTCGCCGGAGGCATGGTCGAGCGCGCCGGCCGATAGCGCCCGTTCTTCTTCCGCCGCCCGCACCAGAAGCGCGCCCGGACCGCCGCTGTGGCCGAGCTCGCGGCGGGCCTGCATCAGCGTCGCGGCATTGCCGATCGCATGGGCGGCGCGGCGGGCCCTCAGCTTGCCGCCGAAGACTTCCAGCGATTTGGCGAGCCAGATCGTCCAGGTGACGAGGGACGCGAAGGCCAGCCCGACCATCACCGCCTTCACGACGATATCGGCATTCATGAACATGCCCCAGGGCGACAGGTCATGCGGCAGCGTCAGCGAGATGGAAGGCTCCTCGCTCGTGGCGGCGGGCGCTTGCGCCGCTGGCGTTTGCGGGGCTGGGACGGCCGGTACCTGCGCTGCCGGGGCCTGCTCGACCGGGGCCTGCATGGCGGGTGCCGCCGGCTGCTGCGCGGGTTGCTCCTGCGCCTTGGCGATGCCGGCCGAAAGAATGAGGAACGCGGCCAGCGCCGCGAAAAGATCGTTCCGGGACAAGGCTCGTCCTCGCTTCCATCATCGCAATGCGGTGGCCGCCGTGCGTACCATACAGACGCCAAGCGGCCATGCCGGTTGACTATGAAACATGACATTACGAGTCAACTATAAAGATGACTGTGCGTGTCAACAATTCACGATGCGCCGATGCCCGCCTGGGTACGCTGCGGGCCTGGACCGCAGGTCGGTTGCCGGGCACGATGCGCATGGAGCAACCAATTTTTGGTTTGTGCGCCATCGCGGACGGAAAAACCGCTATGCACTTTTCCTGGAATTGCTTGAAAGCAGGCGGCCGATGATCAAGGCGATACCCTTCGACTTTCCCTATGACGGCAGGCTGGAACCGCGGCATACGGCGCTGCTGGCGATCGACCTGCAGGAGGATTTCCTGTCGCCGACCGGTTACTTCGCCAGGAAGGGCTATGATCCATCGCCGCTGCGGGCCATCGTGCCGGCGGTCAACCGGCTGATCGGCGCGGCGCGCGCCGCCGGACTCACCATCATCCACACCAGGCAGAGCTACCGAGCCGACATGGCCGACATGACGCCTTACGAAAAATGGCGCCGCAAGCGGGCCGGCCTCGACGGCACCGATGTCCTGTTGCGCTCCGGCCCGGGCTTCCAGATCTCCGCCGACATCGACGTTGCGCCGCGGGACATCATCATCGACAAGACCTGCAACAGCGCCTTCACCTATACGGACCTGGAGCTCGTTTTGCGCGCGCGGGACATAACGCACCTCCTGTTCACCGGCTGCACGACGGATGTGTGCGTGCACACCACATTGCGCGAGGCCTGCGACCGCAACTTCCAGTGCCTGACGATTTCGGACGCCTGCGCCAGCGGCGACCGATATGCGCATGAAGCCGCGCTACATATGGTGACGGTCGAGGACGGCGTCTTCGGCGCGCTGGCGGACTCGGAGGCCGTCATCGCCGCGTTGCGGCAGCTCGCGGGTGCGGCGCGCTGAAGATATCGGCGTCACCCGGGTCACCGAGCTCCGGCCAGCCGATATCCTTGCGGATGTCGAGCGGCAGCAGATAGAGCGTCCGCGCCGCCCGGTGGTGGGCACGGGTTGCGGCGTATCCGGCCGCGATGCGGCCGATGGATGACAGGATCGACATGTGCTTCTCCCTTGGCTGATGCCGATATTCGCAAACCTCGGCACTCGCCAAGACGAAGGACGGATGCGTTTCGGAACGGTAAGCAGAAATTTTTTCCCGACCGACGTTCGAAATGTCCCGAGGCGGCGCCTCGGCCCGACCAAATTCATTGCCCGCCAAAATTTTCGTCCTGCCGTTCCGTTTCCGGTTCCGGCTTCGTCTTGAGGGTCGTAACAGGTGGGAGAGCCGCGACGGCCTCCGCCATCAGGACAAACGGAGCCAAGCCATGTCGACCACAGTGACCCTGATCAACATCTTCACCGCCAAGCCGGGCAAGCAGCAGGAACTCGCCAAGACGCTTGCCGAGGGCACGCGGAACTTCTTCAGCAAGCAGCCGGGCTCGCTGTCGTCGTCCGTGGTCGTCGGCGGCGACGGCAGCAAGGTCGCCAACATCTCGCAATGGCGTTCGGCGGAGGACATCGCGGCCTTCCGCAGCGATCCGCGCTTCGCCGGTTACATGAAGAGCATTGTCGAGCTCGCCGCCGGCGAGAGCATGATGGGCCGCACGACCTATTCCCATACGGGCGGCGTTGAAAACCAGGAGGACGCGTGACCGGTTCGCAGGATCAGTCCGTTGCGGCGACCGAAACCAGGCTTCGCGCCTTCGAGCGCGAGGCTGCCGGCCTAAGGGCCAAGCTGCACCGCTACGCTTCGCGCATGGTCGGTTCGGTCATCGATGGCGAAGACATCGTGCAGGAAGCCTTGGCCAAAGGCTTTGTGGCGATCAGGAATGGCGACATGCCCGACAGGACCGAACCCTGGCTGTTTCGCATCGCGCACAATGCGGCGCTGGATTTCCTGCGCAAGCGGGCCCGCTCGCGTGGGCGCGAAAGCGAGGTAGAACTCGACACGATCGCCGACGAGAATTCGGTGCTGGACGCGCGCATCGCCGCCGAGGCGAGCCTGGCCGAATTGATGCAATTGCCGCCGGCGCAACGGTGCGCGGTCGTGCTGAAGGACGTGCTTGGAAACAGCCTGGAGGAGATCGGCGAGATCCTCGAAACCTCCGACACGGCAATCAAGGGCGCGCTGCAGCGGGGCCGCGAGAGCCTGCGCAAGCTCACGGCCGCGCCACGCACGGTACCACCCCGCCCGACGCTCGACCGGGACGAAGTCCGCCGCCTCGGCGACTATGTGGCTGCCTTCAACGCCAGGGATTTTGACGTTTTGCGCGGCCTTTTGGCCGAGGACGTCAAGCTGGAGCTGGTCAACCGCTTGCGCGCCGACGGCAAGGCATATGTCGGCAATTATTTCGGCCGCTATGCCGACGAAACGCATTGGCATTTCACGACCGGCCTTGTCGAAGGCCGGCCCGCCATCCTCGTCACCAGTCCGGAGCGTCCGGACGGACCGCCGCGCTACTTCATCCTCATCGATTGGGAAAACGGCCGGATCGCCGGCATCCGCGACTTCCTGTTCGCGGACTACGTGATGGATGGCCTGGATTACTCCGATGTGAAGTGACTTCCGGGCATCGTGCTAAAGCGCGTCGCGATCTTTCAGATTCGCTCCATGCGCTTTAGGTTTTTTGATTTTGCGCATGTCTTTATCCCGAAACCGGTTCCCACTTTCGGGAGACATGCTTTAGCCCGCGCGGTGCTCGGCAAAGGAAGTCGCGGCAAATGCACCCGGTTGCGGGATCTCCACCTCGCGGCGCGCCAGGGAATTGGCGACCAGCGTGATCGTCTCGCGCCCGATGCGGGCGATCTCGCCCGGACGGTCGATGCCTCCGATCATGAACTCCTCGATGCCGAGCGCGGCATAGGGCAAAAGCGCCAGGGCAATCCGCGCCGGCGGCCCGGCGATCTCGACCGCCTTGTGGTCAGGGGTTCCGCTCCAGCCATCCGCGTGGACACGCACCGGCAGCGCGAAGCGCAGCCTGCCGCCACGGCCATGTTCCGCCGCGGCGCCACGCGCACGCTCCATCAACTGCCGCACCTCGTCGGGCGAGCCGGCAGCCAGCTCGAAGACATCGGCATGCTTGCCGGCGACCTTCAGCGCGGTGCCGGACTGGCCGCCGAGCCGGATGACGAGATCGGCGCCATGCGGGCCCTTGCGCGGCACGAAACCGCCACGGACACTGTAGAAGGCGCCTTCATGATCGAAGGGCCTGTCGTTCGACCACAGGCGCTTCAACAGCACCAGATATTCGTCGATGCGCTGCCACACCACGCCGTGGCCGACCGGCCGCGCCTCGGCATCGCTGTCTTCCAGCGGCTCGCTCAGCATGCGCAGCGACAGGCGGCCGCCGCCTCTGCGATCGAGCGCCGCGAGCTGCCTTGCCGCCACCGTCGGCTCGATCACGCCGGCCCAATGCGTCAGCACCACCTCAAGCGAGCCGGTGCGGTCCAGCGTCTGCGCGGCGATGTCCATATTGGTGAGCAGTCCGGCCGGATCGTCCACTACCAGCTTGCGAAAGCCGGCATCCTCGATCAGCGACAATTTGGTCGCGGTTTCGGCGAAATCGTAGAAGAAGCTGCCATTGGCAGGCTTTCCGGGAACATGCGTGAACTCGATCGGCATTGCCATCTCCTCCATCACGTCGGCTTGCCCCGCTCCAAAGCCTTTTTGAACCAAATCCAAGACGCGGACGCGCAAAGACGCCCCGGCGCTCGGCCAGTTTTCCACTCCGGGTACTCAACTCAGATTGTTTGACGGCGGGTCTCGGCCCGCCTTGGGTCAGGGGATCAGCCCCAGGACCACCGCGCCGGTGAACACGAATGCAAGCGCGAAGACGAGATAGGCGAAGGTGCCGCCATAGGCGGGCCTCCAGCTCTGGTCGGCTGTCAGCCTCTGCCCCTTGCGGGCGGTCTGAGCGTTCTGGATATAGGACATATCGGCCTCCGTCGCGGCCATTAATCTATAAAGTTAGTAGACTTTGTCGATTGCTATTTTCGAGCAATTTCTGGAACGAATTTTTTAAAACAGGACAGATCGTGGTTTTTCATACTCGCAACGCAGGCGAGGCAGCCGATGTGGGAACATAGGCAATCTGGCCGAGCGGCCTGAAAATCGAGCGTTTTCGCGGCGTTCACAGGCACAATCTCCAATCGCTCGAACGGTCTTGGCCGCCTCGCGCATGACGGATAGCATCGCTTGGGCCGATATGGGCGGCACTGAAGGAGCAAAAAGAATGGGTGGAAGGTTGGCGGGCAAGGTGGCCATCGTTTCGGGTGGAGCGACGGGCATGGGCGGGGCGGCTTCGGAGCTGTTCGCCGCCGAGGGCGCCAAGGTGGCGATCATCGACCGCAATGGCGAGGCGGCCGGCAAGACCGCGGCGGCGATCCGTGCGCGGGGCCATGTCGCGGAGCATTTCGTGGCCGACGTTTCGGACGAGGCGCAGGTCGAAGCGGCGGTGAAGGCGGCGGCGGATAAGCTTGGTGCGGTCACGGTGCTGTTCAACCATGCCGGCACGATCGTCATCAAACCATTCCTGGAGACGAGCCTGCAGGAATGGGACTGGCTGCATGCCGTCAACGTCCGCTCGATGTTCCTGATGACCCGCGCCGTGCTGCCCGGCATGATCGCCGCCGGCGGCGGCTCGATCGTCTGCACCTCGTCGATCTCGGCCGTGGCGGCGACGCCGAACGAAGTGCTCTATGACACCACCAAGGGCGCCTGCCACATGTTCGCGCGCGCCATTGCGGTGGAATTCCGCGACCGAAACATCCGCTGCAACGCCGTCTGCCCCGGCTTCATCCGCACGCCGCACGGCCTGCGCGAGGTCGCCGATCTCGGCAAGCTCGGCGTCGATGTTTCCGACGCCGCCATGGCCGCGCAGCAGGGCCGCATCGGCGAGCCGGAGGAAGTGGCGAAGGCGGCGCTGTTCCTGGCCAGCGACGAATCGAGCTTCGTCAACGGCGCGCATCTGTTCGTGGATAATGCTTTTACCGCGATCTGAGGCCGGCTCCAGTTCCTCGCCCCACGAAAGTGGGGAGAGGTGGCTCGGCGAAGCCGAGACGGAGAGGGGACGCCCTGCGTGAAGCCAGAACCGGCTGAGAATTTGGCGCAAACGCGGCGCCGAAAGAGCAACCATTCGACCGTCGGCGCAGCCCCCTCTCCGTCCGCTTCGCGGCCACCTCTCCCCCGCTTTGCGGGGGCGAGGAACTCTGGACTACCGCTCCTCCCTCCGGAACGGCTTCAGCAGCGCCGAGGGCGCCACCGCGTTGCGCGACATGAAGGCCATGGCGACGATGGTGAAGATGAAGGGCAGCATCAGGAAGGCTTCGTAGGGGATGTGGCCGAGGCCGCTCGCCTGCATCCGGAGCTGCAGCGCGTCGACGAAGGCGAAGAGCAGCGCAGCGCCGGCCGAGCGCCAGGGATCCCAGCGGCCGAACACGACCAGCGCGATCGCCACCCAGCCGCGGCCGGAGACGACGCCGAAGGTGAAGGCGTTGAACTGCGCCATGGTGAGGAAGGCGCCGGCGAGCCCCATCAGCGCGCCGCCGAGGATCACCGCCTGGAAGCGCGTGGCGATGACGCTGACGCCGGCGGAATCGGCCGCGCGCGGGTTCTCGCCGACCATGCGAACCGAGAGCCCCCAGGGCGTGCGATAGAGCACGAAGGCGGCGAGCGGCACCGCGACGATGGCGAGATAGACCAGCGTGAACTGGTTGAACACCGCAGGCCCGAGCACCGGTATGTCGGCGAGCAGCGGGATCGGCACCGGCTTGAAGCCGTCGATGCTCGGCGGCACCGATTGCTGGCCGAAGATCAGCCGGTAAAGGAAATATGCAAGGCCGGATGAGAACAAAGTCACCCCGATGCCGCAGACATGCTGGCTGAGCCCCAGCGCCACGGTGAACAGCGCATGCAGCGCGCCCATCAGCGCGCCGACAAGCACGGCCACCAGCACGCCGAGCCACAGGCTGCCGCTCAGGCTGGCGGCGGTGAAGCCGGCCATCGCCGACAGCAGCATGATGCCTTCGATGCCGAGATTGAGCACGCCGGCGCGCTCGGAAAACATTTCGCCCAGCGTCGCGAAGGCCAAGGGCGTGGCAATGCGGATGATGGCGGCGAGGAAGCCGACCTGGAAGATCTGCTCGAACAC
>NZ_RZTO01001199.1:0-1292 GCF_003997225.1 Mesorhizobium sp. M2C.T.Ca.TU.002.02.1.1 | reverse complement strand
ATCTATGACGGCATCTACCGTGCCGCCTATTCCTACGGGATGTCGAAAGCGATGACGCAGAAGCTGATCAAGCTTCTCGCCTCCGACGTCGATTTCCAGTCGCGGATTTCGCCGGCCGATCGCCTCGAGGTCCTGTTCTCGCAGCCCGACGGCGACGACCAGACGTCCGACAATTCCGACCTGCTCTATGTATCGGCGACCTTCGGCGGCCAGACGAAGAATTTCTACCGCTTCCAGATGCAGGACGGCAGCACCGACTATTTCGACGAAAACGGTTCGAGCGCCCAGCAGTTTCTGCTGCGCAATCCGCTGCCCGCCGGCAAGTTCCGCTCCGGCTTCGGCGCGCGGCGGCATCCGATTCTGGGCTATGTGCGCATGCATACCGGTGTCGACTGGGCGGCGCCCATCGGCACGCCGATCATCGCTGCCGGCAACGGCGTCGTCGAGAAGATCGGCTGGGCCGGCGGCTACGGCAAGCAGATCATCATCCGCCACGCCAATGGCTACGAGACCTCCTACAATCACCAGAGCGCTTTCGCCAAGGGCATCGAGGCCGGAATGCGTGTGCGCCAGGGCCAAGTGATCGGCTATCTCGGCCAGACCGGTCTCGCCACCGGTCCGCATCTTCACTATGAGCTGATCGTCAACGGCACCAAGGTCGACCCGATGCGCGTGCGCCTGCCGGTGGGCAAGGTGCTGAAGGGCGACGATCTCGTCGCCTTCAAGCGCGAGCGCGAGCGCATCGACGATCTTCTGAAGCAGGAAGACGGCAACGCGCTGAAGGTTGCCAGCGCCAAGACCGATTCGCAGCTTCCCAATTAATCGCGCGAGCGATTGAACTATTCGCCCGAATCGTCGCCTTGCCGCGGCCAGGGCGATGCCTGCCCGGGCACGGTGAGCCAAGCAATGATCGACGACAACACGCAAAGCAATGTCGTGACAGCGGCGACCGCGGCAAAAGCCGAATCGCTTGCCGTAATCCGCAATGCGTCGAGATTGGCCGCCAGCCCGGCCGCGGGCGGCTCGCCGAAACCGGGAATACCGGCAGGGTTGCCGGTCAGTCGCGCATAGATGAAAGCCGCCAGCGAGCCCATTGCCGCCACCGCGATCAACCCGCCGACGCGCGAGACGGCATTGTTGATGCCTGACGCAGCTCCCGTGTCCTTGTCTTCGACCGAGGTCATGACCGCCGTCGACAGCGGCGATACCACAAGCGCCATGCCAAGCCCCATCAAGGCCATCAGCGGAAAGGCCCCGGTCCAGAAACGATGGATGCCGGCATGAGAGAGCAA
>NZ_RZTO01001198.1:0-1294 GCF_003997225.1 Mesorhizobium sp. M2C.T.Ca.TU.002.02.1.1 | reverse complement strand
AAGCAGAAGAGCTCACGGAGTCCGATTTGGCGAAGACGATCCATTCCATGATCAGGGTTCTCGACGAGGCGCGGTCCGTCGATTTCTACAACAAGGCGTTCGGCCTCGAGGTTGCGCAGCGGCTCGATTTCGAGACCTTCACGCTCGTCTATCTCAGCAATGAGAGTTCGCCTTTCGAGGTGGAGCTGACCGTGAACAAGGGGCGCACCGAGCCCTATGCACTCGGCGACGGCTACGGCCATCTCGCCGTCTCGGTCGCCGATCTCGACAGCGAGCACGACCGGATCGGCGCGCTCGGTCTCAACCCGAAGAAGATCGTCGAGTTCAACCACGACGGGGCGCGGATCGCCCGCTTCTTCTTCATCGAGGATCCCGACGGCTACAAGATCGAGGTCCTGCAACGGGGAGGGCGCTTCCAATAGGGGACATCTGCCGCGGAGAGGCGCGGCGCCAGCAACGGCACTCCCGCGGGGGTGCGAACAGCAAGCAGGGAGGAAATCATGGTCACAGTCTACGAGAAGAAAGCTGTCGATGAGAGGAAGATTGGGCTTTCGCGGCGCGAGCTTCTGAAGCGAGGCGGCGCGGGCGCGCTGCTCATCATCTCCGGCAGCGCGGTCATTAGCCCCGAACACGCATGGGGTCTCGAAACCTCGGCGCTGAAGCCCGAGACGATGGCGACGCTGATCCAGGTGGCGCGCGACATCTACCCGCACGATCAGGTGCCGGACAAATACTACGCCATTGCCGTCAAGGGCCACGACGAGACGGCCGCCAAGGACCCGGCGCACAAGGAGCTGATCGAGAAGGGTATCGCCGAGCTCGACAAGAAGGCCGGCAAGGGCGGCTATCGCGGGCTTGGCTGGGAGGAGCAGCGAGTGGCGCTTCTCACCGGCATCGAGAAGACGCCGTTCTTCCAGGCGGTTCGCGGCGGGCTTGTCGTCAGCCTCTACAACCAGAAGGAGGTATGGCCGATCTTCGGCTACGAGGGCGAGTCCTATTCCAAGGGCGGCTACATCGCGCGCGGCTTCAACGACATCGAGTGGCTGTAGGCCGCTCTAAGTCTTTGTCTTTGCGCAATTCCGGACGGAAAACCGCTACGCACTTTTCCTGGAATTGCTCCTGAACCGCTTTTCGACAGATTTCATGGGAGGAAACCATGGCAGCTTCATTTGATCTCAACAATGACGGCGTGGTCGTCATCATCGGCTCCGGCGCGGGCGGCGGCACGCTCGGCAACGAGCTCGCGCAGAAAGGCATCGACGTCGTCATCCTCGAGGCGGGCGCCCGCCACGAA
>NZ_RZTO01001197.1:0-1294 GCF_003997225.1 Mesorhizobium sp. M2C.T.Ca.TU.002.02.1.1 | reverse complement strand
TTGCGAACGAAAAGGCAAGTGGAAGCCGTTTTTCCGGAACTTCCTGAGTTTGCCACGAATTGAATATCCGCCTACGCTTTCATGCATTGGCCAACGTTTCGGATCCTGTGGCGAGGCCGGTACGAAAGGCTTTAAAACACAACGATTTTGCGGGCGCCCGCCCGCGGGAGGTTTCCATGGCATCCGTTCCCTTCGATCAATTGGACGGCTTCATCTGGATGAACGGCGAGTTCGTCAAATGGGCCGACGCCAAGATCCATGTGCTGACCCATGGCCTGCACTATGCCAGCGCCGTCTTCGAAGGCGAGCGCGCCTATGGCGGCCAGATCTTCAAGCTGACCGAGCATAACGAGCGCCTGCATGAATCGGCGCGCCTGCTCGGCTTCAAGATTCCCTATCCGGTCGCCGAGATCGACGAGGCCTGCCGCACGCTTTTGAAGAAGCAGGGTTTCCAGGACGCCTATGTGCGCCCGATCGCCTGGCGCGGCAGCGAGCAGATGGGCGTCTCGGCGCAGAACAACCGCATCAACTGCGCCATCGCCATCTGGCAGTGGCCGAGCTATTTCGACCCCGCGCAGAAACTCAAGGGCATCCGCCTCGATGTCGCCGAGTGGCGCCGGCCCGATCCGCGTACCGCGCCGTCAAAGTCGAAGGCCGCCGGCCTCTACATGATCTGCACGCTCTCCAAGCACGCCGCGGAGGCCAAGGGCTACGCCGACGCCATGATGCTCGATTGGCGGGGCCAGGTTGCGGAAGCCACCGGCGCCAACATCTTCTTCGTCAAGGACGGCAAGATCTATACGCCCACGCCCGACTGCTTCCTCGACGGCATAACCCGCCGCACGGTGATCGGCCTGGCGAAGGATCGCGGTTTCGATCTGGTCGAGCGCGCCATCATGCCTGAGGAGCTCGAAGGTTTCGAGCAGTGCTTCCTCACCGGGACGGCAGCTGAGGTCACTCCGGTTTCGGAGATCGGTCCGTACCGATTCGAGGTTGGCGAGATAGCCAAGACGTTGATGAATGACTATTCGGCTGCGGTGCAGCCAAAGCATGCGATTGCCGCAGAATAGCGATAGTCACAGCTTTTTTGTGCAATAGGGGCGGTTTTCGGGCCGCCCCTTTTATTTAAGCGCCTGCGCATTTGACTTTCGAACAATTCGGCGTCTCATGATGGCGTCGGCCCGAGGAGGCTGGCGGCTATGGAGGGACTAGGTACATGGATACGAACACGCTCGTTGCGATCGTTATTCAGGTGATTACGGGTGTCATCGGCGGTCAGGCAGGCGGCGCGGCG
>NZ_RZTO01001196.1:0-1297 GCF_003997225.1 Mesorhizobium sp. M2C.T.Ca.TU.002.02.1.1 | reverse complement strand
ACAGATTGTTGCGCGCCATGCGGCGCAGATGGTCGAGCAGGGTCACTCTTCAGCTTCCTTCCTCCCCCTCGTATTTCTCGACCTTCTGCTCGATGGCGCCGAAGATCGAATGGCCGGCCTTGTCCTTCATCTCGATGCGCACAGTGTCACCGAAACGCAGGAAGGGCGTCTTCGGCTCGCCGCTCTCGATGGTCTCGATCATGCGCAGCTCGGCGATGCAGGAATAGCCGGCGCCGCCCGCCGAGGCCGGCTTGCCCGGGCCGCCATCGAGCTTGTTGGAGACGGTTCCGGAGCCGATGATGGTGCCGGCGGCGAGCGGCCGCGTCTTCGCGGCATGCACGATCAGCGCCGGGAAATCGAAGGTCATGTCGACGCCGGCGTTGGCGCGGCCGAAGGGCTTGCCGTTGAGGTCGACCAGCAGCGCGAGATTGACCTTGCCGCCGTCCCAGGCCTCGCCCAGTTCGTCGGGCGTGACCGCCACCGGTGAGAAAGCCGAGGACGGTTTCGACTGGAAGAAACCGAAGCCTTTGGCAAGCTCCGGCCCGGTGATGGCGCGCAGCGTGACATCATTGACCAGCATGACCAGGCGGATCGCATCCCTAGCCACGTTGAGGCTCGCGCCCATTGGCACGTCGTCGACGATGACGGCGACTTCCGCCTCCATGTCGATGCCGAAGCTCTCATCCGTCATGCGGACCGGATCGCGCGGCGCAATGAAGGAGTCCGAGCCGCCCTGGTAGATCAGCGGGTCGGTCCAGAAGCTTGCCGGCATCTCGGCGCCGCGCGCCTTTCGCACCAGTTCGACATGGTTCACGTAAGCCGAGCCGTCCGCCCATTGATAGGCGCGCGGCAGCGGCGAATGGGCATCATGCTCATGGAAGCGCACCGAAGGCACCGCGTTGGTCTCGAGCGATTCCGCCATGGCCGCCAGGTGCGGCGCGATGCGGCGCCAATCGTCGAGCGCGGCTTGCAGCGTCGGTACCAGGAACGAGGCATCGGTGAACCGCGTCAGATCGCGCGAGACCACGACCAGCTTCCCGTCGCGCGTCCCGTTCTTCAATGTGGCAAGCTTCATGCGGTTTCCTCTCCTCCAGCAGCCTTCTAACTGCTTAGCCCCACAACAAGGCCGTCGCGGGCAATCGTCAAGTCGCCGGACCAAGTTTTCCTGACAGCCGCGACCCAATCGGCTTCGCCGATCGCCGGATCGTCGGCCGGAATGAGATGGTTGAGCACCAGCCGCCGCACCCCGGCGTCGCTGGCGATGCGACCTGCTTGCTCGGCCAGGCTGTGGCTGGAG
>NZ_RZTO01001195.1:0-1298 GCF_003997225.1 Mesorhizobium sp. M2C.T.Ca.TU.002.02.1.1 | reverse complement strand
GACCTGGCCGCAGGCGCGACCCTGGCTCCGAACGGGCAGGGTGGCGACAGCGGCAAGAAGTTCCGCAAACTGACCGGAAACGGCGGCGGAGCGGCAGGCGCGGAAGTCAACGTCCAGCACAACCTCAAGGTCAACAAGCCGAACGTGGAGGTGCTGTCCAGGCAGGAAAGGCCGCAATTCCATGCGCAGCCGAAGCTCCAGCTTCAGCCACAGGAGCGGCGCCTGGCGCAGCAGCCCAGGCAGCAGCCACAGCAGGCAAACAAGAAGCCGACCTGCGGGCATCCGGGCGAGCCGCCCTGCAAGCAATAGGCCCCCCGCAGCCGGCATAGCCATTTCGTCGGTGGGCCGGAGGTCCTGGCCCATCGATCCTGCAAAATCGGGGATCGTTGATCAGTGGCGCGCCAACCGACCTCAAGCCGGGCCGCGCGGATTATGATACGGTTTTGGTCTAATGCATGTCGCCCAGAAGTGCGCAGCGGTTCTGGGACAACGACATGCATCAAAACAAAGACTTAAAGCGCGTCGCCTGAATCCGTTTCAGCGCGACGCGCTTTAAGAGCTTGGAGACAGCCGTTTCGCCGTGCCGCCGCGCTGGTTGATCGAGACCCAGGTGTTCGGGTTCTGCTGCGACTGGCGTTTCAGGAAATAATAGCCGGTCGCATTCCAGGGCCGGATTTCGTCGACCAGATTGTCCAGCACGAGATCGCCCTTGTCGGTCTTCACCGTCAGGATGGTGTGGCCCTCATTGTGAAGGTCGCGCACCACCGTCATCAGCAGCGCCTGCCGGGGAAATCCCGCTTCCTGGAGAAGCTTGCGCTTGTAGAGCGCGTAGATCTTGCAATCGCCCTTGCCGTCCACCGGATAGTCCCAGTGGTCCATCGTCGTGCCCCAGTGGTCGTAGTTGCTGACCGGCTTGATGGATCGGTTCGCCTTCCGGTTTATTCGCTTGAGGATGCTCATGTTCTGCGCGGTCAGCTTGACGCTCGCGGCCGGCAGGGCGGGCACCTTGCACTCCTTCGGCCGGCGATGACAGAAATCGAGCCAGCCATATGGGACGCTGGTGCTGCCGCCAACCGAGGCGGAACTGGCGGCCGGCCGCGTCGACGCCAGCTTGAGCAGCGACGACTGCGCCGCCGCTGGGGTGGCTTGCAGCGACGAAGCGCCTACCAACGAAACAAGGCCAAGGAGGAGAGAGGAGGTCGGGACACCAGGGGATCGCTTCACTGCCAACACCACCGCAACGAGGAGACTGGCGACAGGCTAATGCGCAAATGCCAGCCCGGCCAATTAAACAATTA
>NZ_RZTO01001194.1:0-1300 GCF_003997225.1 Mesorhizobium sp. M2C.T.Ca.TU.002.02.1.1 | reverse complement strand
CCGGCAGGGACGTGACGCCGGTGATGCTGCTGGCGGGACCTGATCTGCGCACCGTTCCGGTCACCATCCACATCGCTTTGGCCGAGGTGCCGAAGGTGCTCACGACGGAGCTGATCGTCGCGACCGCGCGCATCACCGCCGCCGATCTCAAGAGCCGTTTCGGCATCGCCCGGCCGAGGCTTGCCATCGCCGGGCTCAACCCGCATGCCGGCGAAGGCGGCGCCATGGGCTCCGAGGATACCGCAATCGTCGCCCCGGCGGTCGAGACGTTGAAAGCGGAAGGCATCGACGCGATCGGGCCGCTGCCGGCCGACACGATGTTTCATCCGCGTGCGCGCACCACCTATGACGCGGCGCTCTGCATGTATCACGACCAGGCGCTGATCCCGGCCAAGACGCTGGCTTTCGACGAGGCGGTGAACGTGACGCTGGGCCTGCCCTTCATCCGAACCTCGCCCGATCACGGCACCGCTTTCGACATTGCCGGCAAGGGCATAGCGCGCCCCGATAGCCTGATCGCCGCGCTGAGGCTGGCGCGCCGGCTGGCTGACAGCGGACGGCGGGGGCGGGCTGCCGCAGCATGAGGCTCAATTGAACGCGCGCACCACGATCGACGGGTTGCCGCCGCTGCGCGAAGTGATCGAGCGGCACGGCCTGCAGGCCAAGAAGGCGCTCGGGCAGAATTTCCTGCTCGACCTCAATCTGATAAGCAAGATCGCCCGCGCGGCCGGCGATCTCGGCAAGGCGACCGTGATCGAGGTCGGCCCTGGTCCCGGCGGGCTGACGCGGGCACTGCTCTTCAACGGCGCGCACCGCGTGATCGCCATCGAGCGCGACGAGCGCTGCCTGGAGGCGCTGGCAGATATCTCCAGCCATTATCCCGGACGCCTCGATGTCATACCAGGCGATGCGCTGAAAACGGATTTTGCCGCACTTGCCGGCGCGGCGAATGGTGAGCCGGTCAAGATCGTCGCCAACCTGCCTTACAATATCGGCACCGAGCTTCTGATCCGCTGGCTGACGGTGGCCGACTGGCCGCCCTTCTACCAGTCGATGACGCTGATGTTCCAGCGCGAGGTGGCGGAGCGCATCACCGCGGGCCCGAGCAGCGACGCCTATGGCCGGCTCGGCGTCCTGGCCGGCTGGCGAACCGAGGCAAAAATCGCCTTCGACGTGCCGCCGCAGGCTTTCATTCCACCGCCCAAGGTCACCTCCTCCGTCGTGCATCTGGTGCCGCGCTCGTCGCCCCTGCCCGCCGAGGCAAAAAAGCTCGGCCGCGTCACCGAAGCCGCCTTCGGCC
>NZ_RZTO01001193.1:0-1303 GCF_003997225.1 Mesorhizobium sp. M2C.T.Ca.TU.002.02.1.1 | reverse complement strand
GTCGTGCATGGCGGCAAGCGTCGCATTCATCGCGTCGTAGACCGCGGCGCGCTCTCCGTTGCCGGAAAGATCCGGCAGCGACGGATCCCAGAAGATGCGGCCGTCGAGATATTCCATGACATAGAACATGCGGCCGATCGGGGAGTCTTCGCCTGATAGATGCAGCATGCGCGGCACCGGCACCGCCGTGCCGGCAAGCGCCCGCATGACCCGGAATTCCCGGTCGACCTGATGCGCGGATTTCAGCAATTGTCCTGGAGGCTTGGCGCGCAGCACATAGCGGCCGCTGGCGGCGGTCAGAAGATAGGTCGGATTGGACTGGCCGGACTTGAATTTTTCAATCGCGGACAAGCCGGCAAAGCCCGGAATATGCGCCTCGAGATAGGGCACAAGCGCCGCCTGGTCTATGGCACCGGCCTCGCCGCTCATGCGTTCTCGGGCTGGCGCTCGATCAGCGTCAAGGTCAGCCAGCGCGCCGTCAGGGCCGGCTTCTTCGAACCCTCGATCTCGATGGTCACGTCATGCGCCGTCTGCACCCAGCCGGACGGCCGCACCTTGACGTCCGCCAGCACGAAGCGAGTGCGGATGCGCGAGCCGGTCTTCACCGGCGCCAGGAAACGCAGCGTATCAAACCCATGATTGACACCCATCTTGGTGTTTTCGATCGGCGGCATGGTCTCGAAAGTCATTGCCGACAAAAGCGACAGCGACAGGAAGCCATGCGCGATGGTGCCGCCGAACGGCGTTTCGCGCTCGGCGCGCACAGGATCGCAATGGATGAACTGGTGGTCGTCGGTCGCATCGGCGAACTGGTCGATCATGCGCTGCGTGACCGTTCGCCAGGGCGAGACGCCGACCTCCTTGCCGACGCTTGCCAGAAGCGTATCGAGACTGATCGGTTCCACGCTGATGTCCTCCGCACCCCCGCCCGGATAACGACTCCTCGAACCGGGCGCCTACTCCTTGAACCCCGCCCGATTTCTTGAACCGGGCGACTTATTCCTTGAACAATGTCATTCCATGCTGCACCGACTGGCCGCCGTCGATCGGCAGGATGGCGCCGGTGACATAGCTTCCGGCACGGCTGCACAAATAAAGCGTTGCGCCGGCAATGTCATCCGCCACGCCGATGCGGCCGAGCGGAACATGGTTACCAACATGTTTCGCCTGCTCCTCGGTCGCGGTGGCAAAGGCCGTCATGCGGCTCTGGAAAGGGCCGGGCGCAAAGGCGTTGACGGTGATGCGGCGGGCGGCGAACTCGATCGCCAGCGTGCGCGTCAAATGATGCACCCCCGCCTTCGAA
>NZ_RZTO01001192.1:0-1308 GCF_003997225.1 Mesorhizobium sp. M2C.T.Ca.TU.002.02.1.1 | reverse complement strand
CGCCAGCATCTGGCGACCATCGCGCCGCTGGCGGAGAAGGTCGGCCTGCGCACCGCCATCCTGACCGGGCGCGAGAAGGGCCGCGAGCGCACCGAAACGCTTGCAGGGCTCGCCAGCGGCGCGATCGACATCGTCGTCGGCACGCACGCGCTGTTCCAGGAGACCGTGACGTTCCACGACCTGGTGCTCGCCGTCGTCGACGAGCAGCATCGCTTCGGCGTCCACCAGCGCCTCGCCATCACCGCCAAGGGCGACGCACCCGACATGTTGGTGATGACGGCGACCCCCATCCCGCGCACGCTGGTGCTGACCGCCTTTGGCGACATGGATGTCTCGAAACTGACCGAGAAGCCGGCCGGCCGGCAGCCGATTCGCACCGTGACCTTGCCGATGGAGCGGCTGGATGAGTTGGTCGGACGCATGCTCGATGCCGTCGCCGACGGCCAGAAGATCTACTGGATCTGCCCGCTGGTCGAGGAATCCGAGGAAATAAAACTGATGTCGGCGGAGGATCGCTTTGCCTCGCTGAAACCGTTATTCGGCGACCGCATCGGCCTGGTGCACGGCCGCATGAAGGGGGCCGAAAAGGACGAGGCGATGCGCGCCTTCAAGCAGGGAGAGACGCGCATTCTGATCGCCACCACCGTCATCGAGGTGGGCGTCGACGTGCCCGACGCCACAATCATGGTCATCGAGCATGCCGAACGCTTCGGCCTTGCCCAGTTGCACCAGTTGCGCGGCCGCGTCGGGCGCGGCGACAAGCCGTCCTCCTGCGTGCTGCTCTACAAGGACCCGCTCGGCGAGACCGCGAAACGCCGGCTTTCGGTGATGCGGGAGACGGAGGACGGCTTCAAGATCGCCGAGGAGGATTTGAAACTGCGCGGCGAAGGCGAGTTGCTGGGCACCCGCCAGTCCGGCACGCCCGGCTTCCAGGTCGCGCGCCTGGAGTTTCATGCGGACCTGCTCGAAGCCGCGCGCGACGACGCGCGGCTGATCCTGTCGCGCGACCCGGAACTGCAGTCCGAACGTGGCGAGGCGCTGCGCCTGCTGCTTTACCTGTTCGGCC
This sequence comes from Mesorhizobium sp. M2C.T.Ca.TU.002.02.1.1, assembly GCF_003997225.1. NCBI lineage: Bacteria > Pseudomonadati > Pseudomonadota > Alphaproteobacteria > Hyphomicrobiales > Phyllobacteriaceae > Mesorhizobium > Mesorhizobium sp. M2C.T.Ca.TU.002.02.1.1. Next base: position 242 of record NZ_RZTO01001192.1, on the reverse strand, counting down.
GTGACGAAGCGGTACGGCTGCTGCGCGCCGGCTGAGCGGCGCCGACCGCCGGGTTGGCAAGGCCGCCTTCGACGGGCTCGCCATTCAGCGTCACCAGCTTGGCCTTGACCTCCGGCGCCACCATGCCGGCCGACACGATCAGCTTGGCGCCGTCCTCGATCGACATGTCGAGCGGCACGATCTCGGATTTGTGCACATACATCAGGAAGCCGGTGGTCGGGTTGGGCGTGCAGGGCATGAAG
>NZ_RZTO01001191.1:0-1308 GCF_003997225.1 Mesorhizobium sp. M2C.T.Ca.TU.002.02.1.1 | reverse complement strand
TCACGAACACCTGCGAGATGGTGAGCGCCGGCTGCTGCGTGGCCTCGGCCGGCTTGGCGGCGTCGCCGGCCGCCTTGTCGGCCGGCTTTGTGTCGGCCGGCTTCGAGGCGCCGTCGGCGGGCTTGGCGGTGTCGCCGGACGCCTTATCGGCGCCGGCCTTCTGCTCATCCGGCTTCGCCGGCGCGGCAGCGGCACCCTGGGCGGGCTTGGCCGGCTGGACCACGAAGACATAATCGCCGTAGAGGCTCGTCGTCACCGCCGTCTGCGGCACGGAGATGACGTTGTTTTCCTGCGGCAGCTCGACGCGAAGCTGGACGAACTGGCCGGGCGTCAGCTTGCCTTCGGGATTGGCGACCTCGCCGCGGATCGAGACCAGCCGGCTCGCGGGGTCGATCTTGGGATCGATGCCGCGGATGGAGCCGGCAAAGGGCATGTCGGCGAGGCTGCCGCCGAGCTTGATGGTCTGGCCGATCTTGAGCAGCGGCAGCTGCTGTTCGGGAACCGTGAAGTCGACCCGCATCGTGTCCAGGTCCTGTATCGTCACGACCGAGTTGCCGGGGGCCAGATACTGGCCGATATCGATCCGCGGAATGCCGACCGTGCCGCCGAAGGGCGCGGACAACTGCTTCTGGTCGAGCACCGCCTGCAGCTTGTTGACCTGCGCGGCCGAGGCATCGGCCGCGGCGCGCGCGGCGTCGAGCGTCGCGTCCGTGCCGACGCCGCGCCGCTGCAATTCGATCGCTCGGGTCAGCGCCGCCTGGTCCGAGGCGGCCTGCGCCTTCTGCGCCACCAGATCGGCCTTCTCGACCGCGTCATCCAGCTGCAAGAGCACCGCGTCGGCGGCAACCTTCTGGTTGGCGTGGAAGAGGATGTCCTTGACGATGCCGCTGGTCTCGACGGTAAGGTCGACGCCGCGCACGGCATTGACGGTGCCGATGGCCTCGACGCCGGGGGTCCACTCGGATGGCTTGACCGTCACTGTCGAGACCGTCGCGGCCGGCGGCTTCATGGTGGCGAAGAACTGCTTGATGCCGGCATCGCGCATGAAGTTGAAGCCAACGATGCCGACGCACACCAAGGCGAGCAGCAGCAAGAATCCGGCGATGATGAAAAAGCGCTTCACGGATGGTCCCCTCGAGCCGGCAACCGGCAAAACAATCGATGCCGGGACACATATCGACGACAGGTCCCGATTTCAAATGGCGCGCCTTACTGTACCGGCTGGACGGTCTTGTCAATTCCGCCTAGGCTAATGTAGGGGAAGGCGCGATGAGACCACCCAGGGCCAACTCACGCGAAAAGATACTT
>NZ_RZTO01001190.1:0-1309 GCF_003997225.1 Mesorhizobium sp. M2C.T.Ca.TU.002.02.1.1 | reverse complement strand
GTCCGAGTGCTTCCACAGCGCCGTCATGGCGGCATGGGCGGCGCGCAGCGCATCCTTGCCGAGCTCCGGCACGCCGAAATAGGCCGACTTGCCGGTGATCGTGATGTCGGTGATGAAGAAGCCGATCTGCGCGGCGTAGACGGCAAGCCGCGTCGGCTCGACATAGACGGTGAAGTCGGGCGCCGCGACCTCGCCGGCCTCGATGCGGCCGACGAAATGCTTGATGCCGGCGGAGACGCCGGTGCCGGGCTGGCCGCTCTCCTCGTCGCCGACGAAAGCGAAGGCGACGTCGCCCTCGAGGCGGATGCCGGCCTTGTCGAGCAGCGAGAGCGCCGCCAGAGAGGCGGTGATGCCCGCCTTGAGGTCGCCGGAGCCGCGGCCCCAGACCGCCCCGTCGATGATGGGCGCGCCGAACGGGTCCTCCCGCTCGGTACCGGCCCAGTGCTCGCGCCAGCCATCGACATGGACGGTGTCGGTATGGCCGATGAAGAGCAGGCGCTTGCCATTGCCGGCACCCTTGCGTTCGCCCCAGATGTTCGGCCTGCCGGGCAGGAAATCCGCGCGGCTCAGGCCGCTCAGCCCCAGCTCGCGCATTTTCGTTTCGAGGAAGCCGACGAAATTCGCCTCGTTGCCGGTGATGCTTTCGCGGCCGATCGCCCCCCTGAACAGAGCCAGCGCCTGGTCGGTATCGAGAACGGCGCGCAGCCGGGTTGTGATGTCGCTGGTCACAGCACGACCTCCTTCAAGGCAGCCGCCTGGGCGGTGGGAAGTGAAATGCGGCCATCCGGCGCGTCGACGCCGAACAGCGTGTTGTGCAACTGGCCAAGGCCGATCGCGGCCGCGCCGATCAGCGCTGCCCGCGCGCCCAGCTCGCCTGCCTCGACCGTGACAGGGTAGGGGAAGCAGAGCGATATCAATGCTTTGACGCGTGAGAGGATCTCGGGCCTGAGGCCGATCGAGCCGCCCAGTATGACTTTTTCCGGATTGGCGACGGCGGCGATCGCGGCGATGCCTTGCGCCAGATAGCGCGCCGTCTCGTCGAGCACGGCGAGCGCGGCCTTGTCGCCCGTTGCCGCGTTCTCGAAGATCGCGGGAACCGTGACCTGCGCGCCGGTCAGGGATCTGTAGCGCTCGGTCATCGCGTGCGTCGCCACCGCTCGCTCGAAAGCGCCGGTGCGCAGCGATTCCGCCGCGAACGGATCGGCGCCGATCGGCATGAAACCGATTTCGCCCGCCGCATGGGTGGCGCCGCGCACGAGATGGCCGCCCAGCATCAGGCCGCTGCCGACGCCGGTGCCCAGCGCGATAT
>NZ_RZTO01000118.1:0-10887 GCF_003997225.1 Mesorhizobium sp. M2C.T.Ca.TU.002.02.1.1 | reverse complement strand
CATGTAGCCTTCCGGGTCGGAGAAGTCGCCGAACGGTCCGTCGATGGCACGCAGGCCATAGGCGCGACAGGCGACCGTCATGCGCGATAGGGCGAAATGCCATTGGTCGCCGGGATAGTCGGGGTTCAAGCCACCGATGTTGACGGTGCGCGCCTTGTTGGAGGCGGCATAGTCGGCGACGCCGAAATGCATCGCTTCCAACCGGCCGGGCGTGGCGGCGATCGCCTCGACATTGGCCATGCCCAACGCCGTCTCGATCAGGGCCTCGAGGCCGACGCGGGTCTTGAAACCCTTGGCCATCTCGATCTGGTTGACCATGGCCTCGACCATATAGAGGTCGGCCGGCACACCGACCTTCGGCACGAGAATGGTGTCCAACCGGTCGCCGGCCTGTTCCATGACGTCGACGACGTCGCGGTACATGTAGTGGGTGTCGAGGCCGTTGATGCGCACCGAGACGGTCTTGCCCTTGGCGCGCCAGTCGATGTCGTTCAGCGCCTGGATGATGTTCTTGCGGGCGCGCTCCTTGTCGGGTGGCGCCACCGCATCCTCGATGTCGAGGAAGACGAAGTCGGCGCCGCTGTTCGCCGCCTTGTCGATCATTTCCGGGCTGGAGCCGGGCACAGCCAGCTCGCTGCGTTGCAGCCGCAGTTTCTTCAGGTGATTGATGGTGTGGCTCACGGTGCGGCCCTCACGCCGCCTTGGCGACAGGCACGTCGGCCGTGCGGCGGAAATGCTCGATCGCCGCGGCCACGCCCGAACCCGGCGCCAGGCGCACGCCGCAATCGAGCAACGCCATTTCGGCCGCCGACAGCGAGGCGCAGACCATCACCTCGTTCAGCCAGCCGAGATGGCCGATGCGGAAGACCTTGCCGAACACCTTGTTGAGGCCGCCGCCGAGCGATGTCCGGTAGGCCTGGTAGGCGCGCTTGACGACGTCGCCGCTGTCGATGCCCTCCGGCACCAGGATGGCGCTGACCGTATCGGAATGCCATTTCGGCGTCTTGGCGCAGAGCTTCAGACCCCAGGCGTCGACCGCCTTGCGCACGCCTTCGGCCAGGCGATGATGGCGCGCGAAGATGTTGTCCATCCCTTCCTCCTCGATCAGGTCGAGCGAGGCGCGCAGGCCGCGCAGCAGCTGCGTCGCCGGCGTGTAGGGGAAATAGCCGCCATCGTTGGCGCGGATCATGTCTTCGAAGGAGAAATAGCAGCGCCGGTGCGTCGAAACCCGCGCGGCGGCAAGCGCCTTCTTGCTGACCGACAGGAAGCCGAGGCCGGCCGGCAGCATGAAGCCTTTTTGCGAGCCAGAGACGGCGCAGTCGACGCCCCATTCCTCCTGCCGGAAGTCGATCGAGCCGATCGAGGAGACGCCATCGACGAAGAGGAGGGCAGGGTGGTTGGCAGCATCGAGCGCGGCGCGGCAGCCGGCGACGTCGCTGGTGACGCCTGTCGCGGTCTCGTTCTGCGTGCAGAACACCGCCTTGATGAGGTGCGCCTTGTCGGCTTTCAGCCGCTCTGCATAGAGCTCGAGCGGAACGCCCGTGCCCCATTCGCAGTCGATGACGTCGACATCGAAGCCAAGGCGCTCGGCCATGTCGACCCACAGATGCGAGAACTGGCCGAAGCGCGACATCAGCACCTTGTCACCGGGGCTGAGCACATTGGTCATCGCCGCTTCCCAGGCGCCGGTGCCGGAGGAGGGGTAGATGAAGACGCGGCCGGTCTCGTTCTTGAAGACTCGCTTGATGTCATCGAACAGCGGCAAGGTCAGGTCGGGGAAGGAGGCGGCGCGCATATCCTCCATCGGCAGGTTCATCGCCTGCCGGACTTGCTCGGGAATGTTGGTGGGCCCCGGGATGAAAAGATGCGTGAACCCAGCCATGCGCGAAACTCCTCCGATCGTTTGGGATAGTGGAGGCAGTTTCGTTTCGATGAGGCCCGGCAACAACACCTTGCCGGGTAAGTTGTTTGCTCTTGCGGGTGGGATGGTCCTACCCGATTGGCCTACCCGGTGAGCCTACCCGACAGGCGATTTGGGCGTGCGTTGTTTCTCGCTGGAATAGAGCGCGACGGCCATGGCGCGGTTGCGGACGTCCAGCTTGTCGTAGAGATTCTTCAGGTGGTACTTCACCGTGTTCTCGGAAATCCCGGTCCGCGTCGCGATCTGCAGATTGGTCCATCCGTCGGAAAGCACCGCCAGCAACTCCCGCTCGCGCACGGTGAGGCGGGACAAGGGCGTGTCGTTGACCTTGTTGATGTCGATATAGGGAATGCAGATGCGGCCATGCGCGACCGCCAAGATCGTCTCGAAGATCACAGGCGGCTCGTCGAACTGGAAGCAGTAGCCTTGAGCGCCCAGGCGCACGCATTGCTTGAGAATGCCGATGTCGTGGTCGTTGGAAAAGATCGTGATGCGCACGCCAAGCTCGCGGCTCTGAACTTCCGTAAGCACATCGGCGCCATCCATGTCGGCGAGCTTCCAGCCGACGACGGCGACATCGAATGTCGTGGCGGCGGCCAGTTCCAGGAATTGCGCGCCGCTGTGCACGGAATCGAGCAAATCGAAACGGCCGTCGCATTCGAGCATTTCGCGCAGCGCCGAAACCACGAATGGATTGCGTTCGGCAACGACCACGCGAACGCGCCGCTCGGCAATTCCTCCGCTCGTCTTTCCAGACTTGATGTTCAAGGGCAGCGTTTGTCCTCGGAGCGTTTGGCGATGCGCTGATCCTGCTGGATCATCCATCACGACAATTCTGCCTCAATGGGGAAGGGGTGCTCTTTCCCCAGCGACATGCACTGTCGCGCCGGCTGAAGCGATTGTCACGCCTGCGACGCGGATGCGCCGCACTGTTCCCGAGCGGTCGCCAGGCGAAGGCAAAGCCACATTTCCTTGGCTATTCCGCGCGCTAGAGCGACATCTTTCCAGGACGAATCCCATTGCCGCGCTATCTGCCGCACAGGGTTTGGATTTCCCGAAAAGCGGTTTCCCCTTTTCGGGATGATGCACTAGACCTCATTTCGGGATTCCTCGTTGCGGGAGGCGCTGGTGGAAGGCCAGGACAGACAGACGACCGGCGCCGCGCCCGCCGAGGAGCAGCACGCCGACATCTATGGCGAGGACGGCGCCGTGCGCGCCTCCTTCCTCGCCCAGATCGGCGCGGCGATCGCCGACCGCGACACGCTCACCCTCAAGCGCGAAGTCGATGACCTCCACCAGTCGGAACTCGGCGACGTGCTGGAGGCGCTGAATCCCGAACAGCGCCGCGCGCTGGTCGAGTTGCTCGGCTCCGATTTCGACTTCTCGGCGCTGACCGAAGTCGACGAGGCGATCCGCCTCGACATCGTCGACAACCTGCCCAACGAGCAGATCGCGCAAGCGGTGCAGGAGCTCGATTCCGACGATGCCGTCTACATCCTCGAGGACCTCGAGAAGGAAGACCAAGACGAGATCCTGTCGCAGTTGCCTTTCACCGAGCGCATCAGGCTCAGACGCGCGCTGGACTATCCGGAAGAGACGGCCGGCCGGCGCATGCAGACCGAGTTCGTCGCCGTGCCGCCGTTCTGGACCATCGGCCAGACCATCGACTACATGCGCGAGGACAAGAACCTGCCCGAGCGCTTCAGCCAGATCTTCGTCATCGACCCGAGCTTCAAGCTCGTCGGCGCCATCGATCTCGACCAGATCCTGCGCACCAAACGCGCGGTCAAGGTCGAGGACGTCATGCATGAGACCTTGCACGCGATCCCGGCCACGATGGACCAGGAAGAGGCGGCCCGCGAGTTCGAGCAGTACAATTTGCTCTCCGCCGCCGTGGTCGACGAGAATGGGCGGCTGGTCGGCGTGCTCACCATCGACGACGTGGTCGACGTCATCCAGGAAGAGGCGGAAGAGGACCTTCTGCGCATGGGTGGCGTCGGTGACGAAGAGCTGTCCGACACGGTGCTTGCCACCTCGCGCTCGCGCGTGCCCTGGCTGCTGGTCAATCTGTTGACCGCTTTCCTCGCCGCCTCGGTCATCGGCCTGTTCGACCGCACGATCGAGCATATCGTGGCGCTGGCGGTGCTGATGCCGATCGTTGCCGGCATGGGCGGCAATGCCGGCTCGCAAACCATGACCGTCACCGTGCGCGCGCTGGCGACCAGGGACCTCGATATCTACAACGCCGCGCGCATCATCCGCCGCGAGCTGGGTGTCGGCTTCATCAACGGCATGGTGTTCGCGGTGCTGATCGGCATGGTCGCGGGCTTCTGGTTCCACGACCCCAATCTGGGGGGCATCATCGCGGCGGCGATGATCATCAATATGTTTGCCGCCGCGCTTGCCGGCATCCTCATCCCGCTGGTGCTCGACCGTTTCAAGATCGATCCGGCTGTGGCCTCGGCGGTCTTCGTCACGACGGTTACGGATTGCGTCGGCTTCTTTGCCTTCCTCGGACTGGCGACGTGGTGGTTTAGAGTGCCCTAAACCAACAAGCCGGCGTTAATTGACTTTTACGTAAATGCCGTGCGAGGTTGCCCCGGGGTCACGTGCCGATTCCGGCGCGGGATGGGTCTAATCGGAGGGAAGGGCGACGCTCCAAGCGGCGATGCCCGGGCTTGGGAGCGGGAATGCGGGAATATTACACGATCACCGAGCTGACACGCGAATTCGACGTGTCGACGCGGACATTGCGTTTTTACGAGGACGAGGGGTTGGTGCAGCCTGTGAGGCGCGGCCGCACGCGGTTGTTTCGGCCGTCCGACAGGCATCTCATCCGTCAGATCATGCGGGGAAAAAGGCTCGGCTTCTCGATCAACGAGATCCGCGAGATCATCCAGATGTACAAGGAGCCGCCCGGCGAGGTCGGCCAGCTCAAGCTGATGATCAAACGCATCGAGGAAAAGCGTGAGGACCTGCGCCAGAAACGGCGCGATCTGGAAGAGACGCTGGCCGAACTGGACCAGGCCGAAGAGTCGTGCGTGGAGCGGCTGGCGGAGCTGGGTGTGAATACGTAGTACCCTGACAGACGAGGGCTAACCGTCGCACACTTTCGAGATTGGCCGGAGCTTTCGAGCTTCGTCATCCCAGGGCGGAGCAGCCGCGAAGCGGCGTCGCGGAGACCCTGGGATCCATGCCGTTACCTTGATCGTTGGGTGCAGCGGAGCAGAATTCTGAACCGTTGCAATGCCTTAGCGTCACGGAATGGATTCTAGGGTCTGCGCGCGTCGCTTCGCTCCTTGCGCCGTCCATACATGACGAAGTCGCGGATGCCCCTGCCAATCGCCGAGGTGTGCAGTTGTTAATCGCCTAGGTGTGCGGTCCGATCGCACCAAGCGGCCGTCATCGCGGAAGCCGCCTCAGATCCAGCGCCGCACCCTTTTTGCATAGTCGCGGTATTTCTTGCCGAACTTCGCCGCCAGGATCTTTTCCTCCTTCTCGATCGCCAGCTTCTGCGTCGCGAAGGCGGCGAGGAAGGCGAAGAGCAGGAACCAGGCGATGCCGGTGATGAAGGCGACGCCGATCAAAAGCAGCGTGTTGGCAAGATACATCGGATTGCGGGTGATGCCGAAGGGGCCCGACGTCACCAGATGATCGGGCTCGGCGTTGGGATCGAGCGTCGTCTTGGCCCTGAACATGGCGCGGATGGCGGTGATCCAGAGCATGGCGACGCCGAACAGCGCCACCCAGCCGACGCCGAACAGGAGATCGCCGAAGATGTCGCCGATCCAGGGCAGCGGGTAGAGCATGCCGAGGGCGACGCTCGCCGCAATCGCCACGACATAGATCACCGGCGGCCAGGGAATGATCCCGTGTCTGGGCTTCACGATGCCCGTCATTGCTGCCCTCCCTCCACCTGGTCCTCGGTCGCGGCGGTGCAGGTTTCCGCGAGGTCGGCCAGATGCGATTTCCAGACGCTGGACTGGTCGTTGGCGTAGAGCTTGTCGAGAGACCCTTCGCCCTTGAGCGTGTCCAGCATGCAGCCACAATAGCTCGTACAGAACTTGCTGTCCCGCTGCTGTTCGCACTGCGTCTGGCAGGCCGGGAGGAAGCCGGCTTCCTTGTCCTGCGGGGCGGCGGGCATGACCTGCGAGAAAAGCCACACCGAGCCGAACAGAAGCGGCTGGTGGATGAGGTAGAAGGCGAGGCTGTGCCGGCCGATGAAGGTCAGCGGGGTCGACCAGCGGCCGGGCAGCCATGTCCCCAGGCGGGCGAGCAGGCCTGTGGCGGAAGCGAGCTTGACCGCGGCGATGCCTGCAAGCACGGCGCCAAACCACGGGAAAAGCGGCACATAGTCGTTGGACCGCGGGTTGGTCGCGGAAAGGCCGACCCACCACAGCGCTGGATGATCGAAGAATTCCGAGCGCAGATAGTAAGGGGCGGCAATGACGGCCGCGGCAATGATCGCCGTCAGCAGCCAGGGCAGCCTGAGAAAGGCGAGGCCGAGCAGGCTCGCCAGCGCGATCTCGTGCAGGATGCCGAAGAAGATGAAACCGTCCGGCGTGACGATGTAGGTGACGGCCGAGATAGCGGCCGCGGCGACTGCGACCATGGCGAAGCGCTTCCAGAAGCCCGGCCAGCGGATTTGCTTGCCATGAGCGAGGAAGAGGCTGACGCCGACCAGGAACAGGAAGGTCGAGGCAATGCAGCGCGCGTAGAACTTCCACCAGCCGAAGGCGGTGAGGGCGGGCGTCGTGTAGCCGAAATTTTCGAGGTCCCAGGTGAAGTGGTAGCTCGCCATCGCGATCAGCGCGATGCCGCGCAGGATATCGATGGCCTGGATGCGGCCCTGCTTTTGGGTGTTCTGAACGGGTTCGCCGGTCGTTTGAACGCTCATTGATCTCGCAATCCGATTCAGTCCTGCCGAACGACTATCACGGTTCGAGCCGACGACATAAGCAGGCGGCCATCAATGCGTTTCATGGCAGCCATGAAATTTCGCTTTAGGCCAGAGGCGGAAAGCCTTTGGCAGGCTTCGCTTTTCGGCCTCTCCGGGTCGGTTTCCTGCTACTGGCCGGCGGCTGGTCCGGCCAGATTTGACAAAGTTTGGATGCATGTCGTTGCCCCAGAACCGCAGCACACTGCTGGGCGACATGCATTGTGATTCACGTTCCGGAGGGCCGATGTCCACCCATGTGCGCCATCCGATCTGGCTTCCGGCCCTGCGGCCGGCGGATGCGCGCACCTTCGCTTCGCTCTATGCGGTGGAATCCTTCGCCCGCGCCACCATCTCCAGCGTGATCCCAATCCAGGCCTACGAGATCCTGCACAACGAGCGGATCGTCTCGATCCTTTACACCATCGTGTCGCTGATGGGCCTTTCGGTCACGCTGTTCATGCCGATGCTGATCCGCCGCTTCGCCCGGCGTTGGGTCTACACGGCCGGCTGCGTGCTGCTGGCGATCGGCTCCGCCTTCTTCGTCACCCACACGCTGCCTGGTCAGATCGCCGGCATGCTGTGCCGCGTCATGGGGGCGAGCGCGCTGTCGATCACGCTCAACCTGTACATCATGGACCACATCCGCAAGACCGACTTCATGCAGGCGGAATCGCTGCGCATGGCGTGGTCGATGTTTGCCTGGACGGGCGGGCCGACGCTCGGCATCTTCCTCTACACGCATTTCGGCATCTATGCCGCGCATGGCGCCGTCGTGGTGTTTGCATTCGCGCTGCTTTGCCTGTTCTGGTTCTATCGGCTGAGCGACAACCGGTCGATCCGGCCTGGCGGCAAGACGCGCCCGGCCAATCCGCTTGCCAATATCGGCCGCTTCGTGAAGCAACCGAGGCTCAGGCTTGCCTGGCTGATCGCCTTCGGTCGGTCCTGCTTCTGGACGACCTTCTTCGTTTACGGCCCGCTGTTCATGGTGATCACCGGCCAGGGCGAGCTCGCCGGCGGCTTGCTGGTTTCGGCCGGCAACGCGCTTCTGTTCGTGGCGATCTTCTGGGGCAGGGCCGGCAAACGCTTCGGTGGAAGGCGCGTCATGACTTTCGCCTATTTCGCCATGTCGGCGGTGCTGTTCGCCGCAGGCGGCGTCGGCGAGGCCGCGCCGCTGCTCACCGGCGCGCTGCTGCTCTGCGGCGCCTTGTTCACCATCGCGCTCGACGCGCTCGGCTCGACCGCCTTCATGCGCTCGGTGCGTTCTTACGAGAAGGCGCAGATGGCGGCGGTCTACCGCACCTATCTCGATTTCTCCGAGCTGACGCCGCCGCTCGTCTATTCGGTCGTGCTTACCTTCTTTGGGCTGGGATCGGTGTTCGTTACGCTCGGCATCCTGGCCGCCTTCTGCGGCCTCGTCACCTGGCGCTATCTGCCGAAGGCGTTTTGAAGGCTGCGTGGCAGCCGCGCAGCCAATCATGGAAGCGGTGCAAATCGTATTCCTCCGGCATGAGCACGCCGGTCTGATGGCGCATCGAGCGAAGCCCCTTCTGGTTGACCTCGCAGATCGCGGCGTCTTCCTCCAGCACCTGGGTGCCGAAAGCGACGATGTTGTCGATATCGGTCTTTCCCAGCGCATCCGGGGCGAACAGCCATTCGGCGGTGAGCTCGGTCTGCTCGGGGCCGAGCGGGGCCAGCCGCACGGTGCGCATGTAGTCGATGTGTCCGACGATGAACATCGAGGGCAGCGAGGTGGCATAAGTCTGGCCGGCGGCGCGTTCGGCCGGAGTCAGGCCGGAAAAGACAGGACCGTGGACATGGCCATCCCGCGACCATGTCTCGGCGCCGGCGCGCAGGCGGCCGGAAAACTCCGGACCGTCATTGTCGGCGTGGCGCGCCCATTCGGGGTCGTCATGCCTCGTCATCAGGCCACGCCCATAGATCGGCACCAGCCGCGACAGATCCTTATGCACGCCCGGGCAGTGCAGGCATTCGTTGAAGTTCTCCCAGAAAATCTTCCAGTTGCAGTTCATCACCTTGGTGAGCCGGTGGCCGGTGACGAGCGTTTCCAGCGGCCAGTTGGAAAGATCGCCGGAGGCCCGATCGAAGGAGCTTTCCGCCGAGCCGGCGGGATCCTCGGCAAGGTTGATGAAGACAAGGCCGCGCCAGACCGAGAGCGCTACGCGGTAAAGCGGATAGTCGGCCTTGTCGAAGCCCTCGGGCAGCGATTTCGACGGCACGCGTACGAGATCGCCGCGCAGCGAATAGGACCATGCATGGTAGGGGCAGGTGAGCAGCCTGGCCTTCAGCCGTCCGGCGCTCTCCTGGCAAAGCTGCGAGCCGCGATGACGGCAGGTGTTGTGAAAGGCGCGCAAGGCGCCGGTTTCGTCGCGCAGCACGACGATCTCCTGGCTGCCGATGCGCACCGTGCGGAAGGCTAGGGGCTCGGCGATGTCCGCCTCGCGACAGACCATCAGCCAGCTTCGGTACCAGATGGCGTCCAGATCGCGCCGATAGGCGTCGGCGTCCCAATAGGCGGCCGACGGCAAGGTCGGCTGGAGGCTGGTCAGGCCGTTGTAAGGATCGCGTTCGCTCGGATTGGGCTGCATGGGCTTCTCCCTGACTGACGACCAGCCGACACCCAGGCCAGGGAGTTGTCAATCGAAAGGCGGCGGCATTGTTTCGATCGCGCAGGAACCCTAAGGTCGCGCGCATGCTGCCAAGAACCATGTCGCTCACCGAGGAACTGGTCGCCCGCTGCTTTCGGGTTGTCGAGGATAGCGGGCCCGATCCCGATGCCGAGCATCTGGATGACACCGACTATGACGCGATGACACGCAAGCTGGAGGCTCAGCTTCCCGCCAACGAACCGCTCTGGCTGTTTGGCTACGGTTCCCTGATCTGGAAACCCGAGATCGAGCATGTCGAGGAGCGGGTGGCGCTGCTGCGCGGCTGGCACAGATCCTTTTGCATGAAGATGACGCGTTGGCGCGGCACCAAGGAAAGCCCGGGCCTGATGATGGCGCTGGACCGGGGCGGACAGTGCAAGGGCGTCGCCTTTCGGCTCGGCGACGGCGATCGGCGCGAGCAACTCGACAAGCTCTTGCGGAGAGAGGTGACGCTGAAGCCGACCAGCTACCATCCGCGTCTGCTCAATATGACGAGCGATGGCGGGCCGCTGCGGGCGCTGGCCTTCGTCATCAACCGTAACGGGACCACCTATGCCGGTCCGTTGAGCGAGGAGGCGGTTGTCGAAAGGCTGGCGACCTCCTGCGGCCATTGGGGCTCGGGCGCCGATTATCTCTACAACACGGTGAAGAATCTCGAGCAGCGCGGCATCCATGACGCGCATCTGTGGCGGTTGCAGCAGCTGGTCGCCGCCCGGATCGCCAGCTCGTAGCGGTCGTGCCGCAATCGCGCCGGGCGGTGGCGGAATTTGGTTTGCCGGCAGGAGGGCTTCTGCCTAAAGTCGTGCCGTCGGCGTGATGGCAACGACAATGTTCATCCAAGGTGAAGGCAGGAATGACCGGCGCGACAGCCGCGAGCGGCAATAGAGCTTCCGATCGGAAACTGACCTTCATCCTGGGCGGTGCCCGCTCGGGAAAAAGCTCTTATGCCGAGAAGCTGACGACTGCTAACCCGTCGCCCTGGACCTACATCGCCACGGCTCAGGCTTATGACGACGAGATGCGCGAGCGCATCGCGCTGCATCGATCGCGGCGGGGCGAAGGCTGGGTCACCGTCGATGCGCCGCTCGATCTGGTCGGCGCAATCGGGGCCTTGCCGAATCACGAACCTGCGCTGATCGATTGCCTGACATTGTGGCTCACCAATCACATGCTGGCCGATCATGATATCGAGGCCGAATGCCGGCGGCTCAAGGATGCGCTGTCGCGGCCGCGCGGGCCGTGGTTCGTGGTTTCCAACGAAGTCGGGTTGGGCATCGTGCCCGACAACGCGCTGGCGCGCCGGTTCCGCGACGCCGCGGGCCGGCTCAACCAGCAGGTCGCGGCCGCTGCCGACAGCGTTC
>NZ_RZTO01001189.1:0-1325 GCF_003997225.1 Mesorhizobium sp. M2C.T.Ca.TU.002.02.1.1 | reverse complement strand
GGTCAGCCTCGTCTCAGCGCCCGTCACCGTCGACGTGCCGATCGTGTCCTGGATCAGCGCCGGCGAGCTCGGCAGCCAGGACAGCGTCGTCAACCTCTCCGACTATCCGACCATTCCCACCGCCGACCTCGAGGAAGGCGAATGGATTGCGCTGCGCGTCGACGGTCCGTCGATGAACAAGATCTCGCCGCCGGATTCGATCATCTTCGTCAATCTGCGCGACAAGCGGCTGGTGACCAACGGCTGCTACGTGATCGCCGACGAAACCGGCCGCGCCACCTACAAGCGCTACCGCCCCAACGACAATCCGCCTTTCCAGCCGGCGTCCTATCTCGATATCCCGCCGCCGGAGCTGGAAGGCGCGATCACCATCATCGGGCGGGTGAGACGGTCGATCATCGATATGTGAGGGGGATAGGCCAGTGTCGTCCGGCAAAGGCTACGATCCTCCGCCCTTTCTGCCCTTCCGTCCAACCAGGCCAAGCGTATAGATTCAGCCCTTGCAATTTTTGCTTGCATTGAGGAACAAAAAGAGAACTATATAAGCGACCGCGGCAGCAGCCGCGGTAACTCCGGGGGGAGGATCAACAATGTTATGCCGCATCGGCGCGTTTTTGCGCGCGCTTGCTGGTGAGGTTTCGCGCGGGCCGCTGATGGTCCTGGCGGGGATGCTGGTGCTTGTCGGACTGAGCGAACCGGCGCTCGCTGTTGTCAAGGACCCAGCCCTTTGTTTTGGCGATGCCAAAGTCGCAGCCGACCGCCGCATTGCAGCCTGCAGCGTGATTGCCGAGGACGTCACGGGGGCATCCTCTTTGCGCGCCAAGGCTTATTTCTTCAGGGCCATGGCCCTGGACGACAATCAAGACTGGGATGGCGCGATCGCCGATTATGGCGAGGTGATCGCGCTCGATCCCAAGCAGACTTCGGCCTATTTCAATCGCGGCACCGACTGGTCCAACAAGGGCGACGACGACCGCGCGATCTCGGACTTCAACATCGTGATCAGCCTCGAGCCGTCCGCGAGCGACGCCTATTCCAGCCGTGGCTCGGCCTTCCTGCGCAAGGGTAAGGTTGACGCGGCCATCCTCGACTTCCAGCAGGCGATCGAGGCCGATCCGCAAAACGGCAGGGCGCATGCCGAACTCGGCTCCGCCTTGGCCGTGACGGGCGAGCAGGAAAAGGCGATCGCCGCATATGACGAGGCGATCCGGATCGATCCAACGGACGTGACCGCCTTGATCAACCGCGGCATCGCCCACGCCGCCAAGGGCGGATTCGACCGTGCTATTGCCGATTACGACACTGCGCTGGGCATCGACCCCAGG
>NZ_RZTO01001188.1:0-1330 GCF_003997225.1 Mesorhizobium sp. M2C.T.Ca.TU.002.02.1.1 | reverse complement strand
ATCGTCTTCAGCACCTGCGAGGCGATCTGGTAGGGGTCGCCTTGCGAGTTCGGGCGGCGGTCTTCCAGGTAGCCCTTGTAGTCGTTCTTGACGAAGGAGTGCGGCACGCGGATCGAAGCGCCGCGGTCGGCGACGCCGTAGGAGAACTTGTTCCACGGCGCGGTCTCGTGCTTGCCGGTCAGGCGCTTGTCGTTGTCCGGACCGTAGACGGCGATGTGATCCATCAGGTTCTTCTCGAACTGCGCCATCAGCGCCTCGAAATAGGTCTTGCCGCCGACTTCGCGCATGTACTTGGTCGAGAAGTTGCAATGCATGCCCGAACCGTTCCAGTCGGTGTCGCCAAGCGGCTTGCAGTGGAATTCGATGTCGATGCCGTATTTCTCGGTGAGGCGCAGCAGCAGGTAGCGCGCCATCCACATCTGGTCTGCGGCCTTCCTGGAGCCCTTGCCGAAAATCTGGAATTCCCACTGGCCCTTCGCCACTTCGGCATTGATGCCTTCATGGTTGATGCCGGCAGCGAGGCAGAGGTCGAGATGCTCCTCGACGAGCTGGCGCGCGATGTCGCCGGCATTCTTGAAGCCGACGCCGGTGTAGTACGGGCCCTGCGGTGCGGGATAGCCGCTCTCGGGGAAGCCGAGGGGGCGGCCGTCCTTGTAGAAGAAATATTCCTGCTCGAAGCCGAACCAGGCGTCCTCGTCGTCGAGGATGGTCGCGCGGCTGTTCGATGCATGCGGGGTGACGCCATCGGGCATCATGACTTCGCACATCACGAGAACACCATTGGTGCGGGCCGGATCCGGGTAAACCGCCACAGGCTTCAGCACGCAGTCGGAGCTGCGGCCCTCGGCCTGGTTCGTCGAGGAGCCGTCGAAGCCCCACAGCGGCAGCTGCTCGAGCGTCGGGAACTCGGCAAACTCCTTGATCTGGGTCTTGCCGCGCAGATTGGGGGTCGGGGTGTAGCCGTCGAGCCAGATATACTCGAGCTTGTATTTGGTCATTCCAGTGCCTCTCGTTGCTTGGACGCCGCCGTGACAGCGTCGATGCATGGCCGGATCAAGCCGGCCTGCCGATGGTTAAAATGCAAGTCGTATGCCACTCCGATATCGCGGGGTGCGGCAAAATGGTCATGGCAAAGCGTTGATTTTGCTGAGCCGCCTCAGCAATGCGTTCCGATCGTTCAGCAAATGATGTTGCTCAAATAATGTGCAAAAAATGATCTTTTGATAGGCATATTGCCTAAATGAATCGCAGAACCTATTTTGATGGAAAGCTGAATCGACACGCTCCTGGAAAGACAGGGAGACCGACAATGCAAGTTACGCCTTCGCCA
>NZ_RZTO01001187.1:0-1333 GCF_003997225.1 Mesorhizobium sp. M2C.T.Ca.TU.002.02.1.1 | reverse complement strand
GGTCGTCGCCGCGTGGGAGAATTGCGGATCGCGCTCGATCAGCGCGATCGAGCCGGTAAAGCCCTCCTCGCGCAGGTAATAGGCGACCGAGGACCCGACGATGGCCCCGCCGATGATGACGATGTCGTAGCGCATTTTTTCTCCGATCCAGAGCAATTCCACTGCCCGGAATTGCGTAGAAAGCCGCCGCGTCTTCACGCAACCGGCAGATCGATCTCGAAGCGCGTGCCGCGCTCGGAGTCAACCAGCCTGATCGTGCCATCATGCGCTTTCAGGAGGGCCAGCACGATGCCGAGCCCCATGCCGGTGCCGCCGGACTCGCGCCTTGTGGTGAAGAACGGCTCGAAGATCCTGGCGCGGTTGGCGGCCGAGATACCGTCGCCATCGTCGCCGATCCGGACCGACGCGCGCTCGCCGCCGGCCGAGGCGTGGATCGCCACCTGCCGGGCGCCGTGCCTCGCCGAATTGTCGATGAGATTGGCAAGCACGATGCCGAGATTCTCGGCCGAGATGCCGAGCCTGATATCGCCGCCGCCTTCAAGCCGCGCCTCCAGCCTTGTGTCGATCGGCAAGGATGCCAACGCCGCGTGAAGCGTCGTGCTTTCGCCGCTCGGTTCCAGGTTTTCGGCGCGCGCCAGGTCGAGCAGCCGCCGCACCAGGAGATTGAGCCGTCCGGCATCGGTGACGATGTTGTTGGAGAAACGCTTGCGCTCGGCCTCGTCCATCGCGCCGCCGGAATCCCTGAGCAGCTCCGCCGCGCCCTGGATCGCCGTCAGCGGCGATTTCAGCTCATGCGAGACATGGGTGGCGAAGGTCTGGATCGAGTCGGAGCGCGCCTGCAGTTTTTGCGCCATGTCGAGGAAGGCGGCCGACAGCGCCGCCATCTCGCGCGTGCCGTGATGGGCGAGCGGCCTGATCGCGTCACGGTCGCCGGCGGCGATGCGCTTCGTGCGATCGATCAGCGCGTAGATCGGCCGGCTGACGGTGCGGATGAACACCAGTGCGATCAGAAGCGTGCCGCCGACGATGGTGATCGCCGCCAACGTCACCTTGCCGCGCTCGCCATAGAGGTGCTTGACGATGTTGTTCGGCGTCCGCGACAGATAGACGACGCCCGCGACCCGGCCATCGAGCTCGACCGGCATGGCGACGAAGACGCGCACCCTGGTGCCGCGGCTGACCGAATAGAGCGGCGGCGCCGGCTGGTCGGGGATACGCAGGCGCAGTTCGCTGGCATAGGCGCCGGAAAGCGCGGTCCGCACCTCCTCGACATCGCCAAGCGACCGGCCGACCTCGTCGCCGCCGGCAATCACCACGCCGTGCGAATCGAGCA
>NZ_RZTO01001186.1:0-1335 GCF_003997225.1 Mesorhizobium sp. M2C.T.Ca.TU.002.02.1.1 | reverse complement strand
AGGGTCAGGAAGGTCGCCTCGAAGATCAGCATCTGCGTCCAGAAGTCGGCGTGACGGTCGAGGAACTGCGGCAGGAAGGCGACGAAGAAGGTGATGCTCTTCGGGTTGAGCGCCGTCACCAGCCAGGCATGCGCCATCATCCGTGCCGCCGAGACCGCGTCGGTGCGGGGTTCCGCCTTCAGCGCGCCGCCGGCGCGGAACAGCTTTATGCCGAGATAGATCAGGTAGCCGGCGCCGATCACCTTGAGCACGGTGAACACCGTCGCCGAGGCTGCGAGCAGCGCGCCGATGCCGAGCATCGACAGCGTCATTGCGGTGAAGTCGCCAAGCGCGACGCCCACTGCCATCGGCAGCGCGGTGCGCCAGCCCTGGCCCAGCGCATAGGAGACGACCAAGAGGATCGTCGGGCCCGGAATGACGAGAAGGATGGAAGAGGCGGCGGCGAAGGCGGCCCAGTTTTCGAAGGACATTTCCCTGCTCCTTGAGCGCAAAGAAAAGGATAAATCCTGGGGTCGTCGGGAATGTAAAGGGGCCGCTGGAAAAATCCTTGGCACCTGGGCCGCGCCCCATCGGCGGGCCGCGCCGATCCGTTAGGGTTAAGCCGGGTTCCCACGCTTTCACCCTTTTTCAACCATGACTGGTGAAAATGCCTGCGATCCGGCCGGACCGTGCTTCCCGCCGGCAGCGTAGGGTTTGGTGCATGCGCGAGTTGCCGCAAAGTCTGACGCCGCCTTCCAACGGCGCCGCAATCGATACCGAAATTCAGCTTTCCCGCCGCGCCGTGCTTTCGGGTGCCGGCGCCATGGCGCTGCTCGGCCTTGCCGGCTGCAGCACCACCGACACGCTCGACCTGCCGCAGATGCAGCTCGACAACACCGTCACCGGCTCCGTGCCGCCCATGCGCCCGGCGATCAGCGTCGACAAGAACATCACCGGTCCCGACGTCATGTATGCCTCATTGACCGATGGCGGCTTCAATGTGCCTGCGGTGCCGTGGCAGAAGGTCAAGCCGCAGTTCCGCCGCCAGATCGTCGTCGACAAGACCGGTGAGGCGCCCGGCACCATCGTCGTGCATCTGCAGGAACGCATGCTCTATCTCGTCCAGCCGGGCGGCGATGCCATCCGCTACGGCGTCGGCATCGGCAAGGACGGCTTCCGCTGGTCGGGCCGCGCCAACATCCAGTATGGCCGCGAATGGCCGGTCTGGACGCCGCCGCCGGAAATGATCCAGCGCAAGCCGGAACTGGTGAAATGGCAGGGCGGCCAGCCCGGCGGCCTCACCAATCCGCTGGGCGCCCGGGCGCTCTACATCTACCAGAACGGCAAGGACACCGG
>NZ_RZTO01001185.1:0-1336 GCF_003997225.1 Mesorhizobium sp. M2C.T.Ca.TU.002.02.1.1 | reverse complement strand
GGTCGAGGTCTCGGACGCCGGCGAAGCGGCGTTCCGCAACAAGAACGCCTGAGCGTGAAGCGACTCCGGCGGCGCAACCGACGCGTCGCCGGAGCCGATCTTGCGCCCTTCCCTCTCCCCGGGCGCCTGAAACTCCTGGCCCTGCAGAAGGTGGATATCATGAGCATCGACAATCCCGCCCCCCGCCTGAGCAGCTTCGGGCTCGCCGACTGGATTTGCCTCGCCGCGGCGCCGACCTTCGCAGCGATGGGGCTGCTGACGGCTGCCTATGGCGGCCATGACATGATGTGCATGCCGGACTCGGGCGCCTCGCTGCTCAGCGGCATGGCGCCGATGTATCTGCTGATGGCGGCGTTCCATCTTGCGCCGTGGCTGCGGCTGATGGCGCGGCGGAAGTGATAAATCGAAGGCCCGACCGCTGCCCCTCCAGGTCTTGACGAAAATAGGCGCGCCTGAGACACGGAAGCAAATGGAGACATTTGCTCCATGGGAGATGAGCAGGCGGTGGGCAGGCTTTGAAGCGCGTTTTTCGATTGCTCGCCGCTGCAGTCCTGGTGTCCGGCGTGGCCGGATGCACCAGCATTTCCTATTATGCGCAGTCGTTGGAGGGCCATGTCGAGATCATGGCGGCGCGCAAGAATGTCGGAAAGCTGATCCGTGATCCGTCGACACCGGAACCGTTGCGCGCCAAGTTGACCTCGGCCAGCGCCATACGCCGCTTTGCCACGGAAGAACTGGCGCTGCCCGACAACAGCAGCTACCGCAGCTATGTCGATGTCGGCCGGAATGATGTGACCCTGGCGGTCTTCGCCGCGCCGCAATTCTCGCTCGCGCCGGTAACATGGTGCTTTCCGGTCTTCGGCTGCGTTCCCTACAAGGGCTATTTCTCGCGCAAGGACGCGCTCGAAAATGCCGCTCAACTGCAACGACAGGGGCTGGACGTCTATGTGACGGGCATCACGGCGTATTCCACGCTGGGCTGGTTCAGCGACCCGTTGCTCAGCACCATGCTGCGCCAGAACGACACCTATCTCGCAAGCCTTGTCTTCCATGAGCTGGCGCATCAGAAGATCTATGTGAATGGCGACTCCGGGTTCAACGAGGCTTTCGCGGTTACCGTCGAAACCACCGGCACGAAGAAATGGCTGCGCGCCACCGGCAATCGCGCCGGATTGCGCAGCTACGAAGCCGACCGCAAGCGCAAGGCCGATTTTCTCGGACTGATCGCGAAAACCAGGGACGAGCTGAGCCAGGTCTATGGAAGCCCGCGCGATCCGGAGCAGAAGGCGGCCGCCAAGGCAGCCACGATCGACAAGCTGCGGGCGCGCTACCGGCA
>NZ_RZTO01001184.1:0-1337 GCF_003997225.1 Mesorhizobium sp. M2C.T.Ca.TU.002.02.1.1 | reverse complement strand
TTCCGGTCCATGGCGCGATCATGCAGGGCCGCGCCGGCACGGCCCGCCACGACGCCGTCGCCTGGGGATACGCCCGCGCCGCCGACGGCCACGGCGTCGACATCATCCAGAATTGCGAGGTGACGGGCTTCCTGCGCGACGGCGAAAGGATCGTCGGCGTCGAGACGGCCAAGGGCCCGATTGCCGCCGGCAAGGTCGGCCTGGCCGTGGCCGGGCATAGCTCGGTTCTCGGCCACAAGGCGGGTCTCGAGCTGCCGATCGAAAGCCATGTGCTGCAGGCCTTCGTGACGGAGCCGCTGAAGCCGATGGTCGATCAGGTCGTCGCCTACGGCGCCGATCATTTCTACGTCAGCCAGTCCGACAAGGGCGGGCTGGTCTTCGGCGGTAATCTCGACGGCTACAATTCCTACGCCCAGCGCGGCAATCTCGGCGTCGTGCGCGAGGTCGCGGAAGCGGCGATCGCGCTGATGCCCTGCATCTCGCGGGTCAGGCTGCTGCGCCACTGGGGCGGCGTGATGGACATGACGCCAGACGCCAGCCCGATCATCTGCCCGACCCCGATCGACGGGCTCTACCTCAACGGCGGCTGGTGCTACGGCGGCTTCAAGGCGACGCCGGCTTCCGGCTGGTGCTTCGCGCACACCATCGCGACCGGCAAGCCGCATCCGCTCAACGCCGCCTACGGCCTCGACCGCTTCCGCACCGGCCGCACGCTCGACGAGGCCGGCGTCGGTCCGTTCGCGTGGCTGCAATAGGGGACGCCGCGACATGCTGCGCATCGACTGTCCCTGTTGTGGCCCGCGCGACCATGACGAGTTCCGTTATGGCGGCGATGCCTCGGTCATCCGCCCCGCTCACGACGATGCGGATTTCGAGGCCTGGTACCGGTACGTCTTCGTCCGCAAGAACCCGGCCGGAGCGCACCGGGAGCACTGGCAGCACGTTCTTGGCTGCCGGCAGTGGCTGATCGTGGAGCGCGACACCCGCAACCATGCAATCGCCTCGATCGTTCTCGCCAGGAGACCATCCCGATGAACTCCAACCCCAAACGGCTGGCCGAGGGCGGCCGCATCGATCGCGGGCAGCCGCTCGAATTCAGCTTCGATGGAAGCAAGCTGACCGGGTTCCAGGGCGATACGCTCGCCTCGGCGCTGCTGGCCAACGGCGTGTCGCTCGTCGGCCGCAGCTTCAAGTATCACCGGCCGCGCGGCATCTTCTCGGCCGGAGCCGAGGAGCCGAACGCGCTGGTGACGCTTGGCACCGGCGGGCGGCGCGAGCCGAACCTGCCGGCGACGATGCTGGAGCTCGCCGACGACATGGTCGCCGAGAGCCAGAAC
>NZ_RZTO01001183.1:0-1339 GCF_003997225.1 Mesorhizobium sp. M2C.T.Ca.TU.002.02.1.1 | reverse complement strand
GGGATAGGCAAGCAGGATCGAGATCACGGTGACGGTTCCTGTCACCTCCAGCGAGTTCACCATCGCCCGCCAATAGGACGGGTCGGTGAAGAACTGGCTGTAATTGGCTAAAGTGAAGCCGCCGCCTTCATGCGCCGTGAGGCTCGAAAACCCCATGGCGATGAAGGGCAGCACGAAGAAAGCACATGTCCATGCCAGCGCCGGCGTGACCAGCGCCCAGGGCAGGGCACGCGACTTGTTTCCCGCCGATGCCATCGGCCGATCTACTGCGCCTGCAGCATCTCGGTCCACATGTTCTGCATCTTCTTGTCGAGATCGGCGTTCGGCGCCGGATAGGCCTGTGCGCGGGCGAGGAAGCCGGGCTGCTCGTCGAAGCGCAGGATCTTCTTCTGCTCGTCGGTCAACGCCGCCTTGGTGTTGGACGGCATGCCCCAATAGCAGGAAGAGGTCGCAAGCCGCGCCTGGCCCTCCGGGCTCAGGATGTATTGGATGAATTTCAGCGCCATGTCCTTGTTCTTGGAATCCTTGAACATGGCGAGCGATTGCGACCACAGCACCGCGCCTTCCTTCGGGATCGAGAAGTCGAGCGCCGGATTTTCCTTGGCAAGACCGGCCGTGACCCACTCGCCGCCGCCGACAAGGATGTCGACCTCGCCGGTGGCGAGCGCCGTCTGGCTGGCGGTGACTTCGCCGACCAGCTTGGCGTTGGCCTTCATCTTGAGCAGTTCGGCTTTCAGCGCCGGCAGGTCGGCTTCGGTGAGGTCGGCGGTCTTCTTGCCGATGGCCAGAGCCGCCATGCCGATCACCGGCAGGTAGTAATCGTAGATCGCGACCTTGCCTTTGTATTTGTCGCTGGTGAGCGAGGCCAGCGACTGCATGTCGGCCGGATCGACCTTGGTCTTGTTGAAGCCGATCGTGTTGTAGCCGAACTTTTCGGTGATGCCGTAGCGCTTGCCGTCGACGATGGTCGACTTGTCCATCTTCACTTCGGGGAACAGGTCGGCGAAGGGCAATTTGTCCTCGGGCAGCGGCTCGAACAGGCCCTTCTCAACGCCGCGCGGCACGTCGATGCTGTCGATCACCATCACGTCCCAGTCGCCGGGCTGCGACTGGTCGACGATGGCGAGCCCGGCGCCGGTGCCCTCGAACTCCTTGACGTTGACCTTGACGTCGTTGGCCTTTTCGAAAGGCTCGAGTAGCGCCGGATCGGAGTGATCGCACCAGATCAGCGCGTTGAGGTCGGCGGCCTGAGCGTTGCTCGTGGCGAGTAGCAGCCCCGTGGCCGCCCAACCGGCGAAAAGATGGGACTTCAGGATGGAAAGCGGAGTCCGGGCATTGA
>NZ_RZTO01001182.1:0-1341 GCF_003997225.1 Mesorhizobium sp. M2C.T.Ca.TU.002.02.1.1 | reverse complement strand
GTGGCGCGAGGAGAAGCGGCTGGTGCACTCGTTCCTACGCGCCCGCCCAACGGTGCCGCGGGCGGCGGAGGCGTTTGCGAGGATTGTTGCGGATATCGCAAGGCTGGGCGCCGGCGACGAAGCGCTAATCTCCCCCCTTGTGGGGGAGATGGCCGGCAGGCCAGAGGGGGGCGCGAAGGATCGCGACCCTTCGGATATTTAAGTACTCCCAAACCCTTTCGTCATTAGCAGTAACGACGATTAGCTGAGACGCTGGCAGGACAGCGCCCCCCTCTGTCCTGCCGGACATCTCCCCCACAAGGGGGGAGATCAGCAGCCCCAACGCCCTGCGGAACAGCGCACAAGAACTGCGGAAAACCAAACATTTCGCCGCGGAAAGCGGACCTATCATTCCCTCGCAGGCAACGGCGCCCTGGCGGTCGCATCCGCCCCCGCGTCTGGCGATCCCGGGGCGACCGTTGGCTTCGTGCAAGTCCTTGCCCCAATAGACCGCCGCGCGGGCAACGTGCGCCAACAACAGAGGGAACGACGATGAAATTCATGCTAACCGACAGAAAACTGCACCCGCAGGCCAAGCCGACCGCCGACGATTTCAAGGCGGGCGCGATCAGCCGGCGCGAATATCTGGCTTTGATGGCCGGCTTCGGCGTCAGCGCCGCCGGCGCGATGGCGCTGGGCGGGATCGCTCCCTCACCTGCCCGCGCCGCCGAGCCGAAAAAGGGCGGCGTGCTGCGCGTGGCGATGAACGTCAAGGGTTTCAAGGATCCGCGCACCTTCGACGGCGTCGAGATGTCGAACGTCGCGCGCCACTGCAACGAATATCTGGTGCGCTGGAAAACCGACTTCAGCTTCGAACCCTGGCTCTTGGAAAGCTGGGAAACGAGCGACGACGCCAAGACGATCACATTGCATGTGCGCAAGGGCATCACCTGGTCGAACGGCGACACTTTCAACGCCCACGACGTGATCCACAACCTCAACCGCTGGTGCGATGCCTCGGTCGCCGGCAATTCGGTCGCCGCCCGCATGGGCGCGCTGGTCAACGCCGACACCAAGAAGCCCGTCGACGGCGGCATCCAGAAGGTCGACGACTACACAGTCAAGCTCAACCTGCCAAAGCCCGACATCTCGCTGATCGCCGGCATGGCCGACTATCCGGCGCTGATCATGCACCGCTCCTATGAGGGTGATGCCGATCCGAAGAAAGCTTTGGCCATCACCACCGGGCCATGCGAGTTGGTCAGTTGGGACGCCGAGACCGGTGCCGAGGTGAAGCGCAAGGACAAGCCCTGGTGGAAGGGCGAGTTCTATCTCGACGGCATCAAATGGGTCGACTACGGC
>NZ_RZTO01001181.1:0-1343 GCF_003997225.1 Mesorhizobium sp. M2C.T.Ca.TU.002.02.1.1 | reverse complement strand
GTCTACGCCGTCGCCATGACCACGATCGGCCATTTCGAGCGCGCTCTCGGCCGGCGGGCATTGTGGGCGCCGCATTATGCCGAGGCTCCCGGCCGCACCGGCGACATGACGGTAAAGGCGCATTATGTGCCGCGCCTTCGCATCTATCCGCATGGGTTGCGCGCCGAGAACGCCTATTACAGCCCGGAAAAGAAGGCGCTGCTGTTCGGCTATTTCCCGGCGACCAGCAATGAGGGCGACGTCACCACGCCCGGAACGACGGTATTCTCGTGCCTGTCCAGCGATATCGTCGCGCATGAGATGTCGCATGCGCTGCTCGACGGGCTGCATCGCCGATTCCAGGAAGCGTCCAATCCGGACGTGCCGGCCTTCCACGAGGCCTTCGCCGATATCGTCGCGCTGTTCCAGCATTTCACCCTGAAGGAGCTGGTCAGCTTCGAAATCGGCAAGGCGAGGGGCGAACTGTCGGCCGCCTCGCTGCTTTCGGGTATCGCCAAGCAGTTCGGCGAAGGCAGCGGCAGGGCCGGACCGTTGCGCGAATATGGCGGCGCCGGCATGGCCGACCTCGATTACGACAAGACCTTCGAGGCGCATGATCGCGGCTCGATCCTGGTGTTCGCCGTCTATCAGGCCTTCCTGGCCATCGTCGACCGGCGGACCGACGACCTGATCCAGCTTGCCACCGGCGGCTCCGGCATCCTGCCGGCGGGAACCTTGCATCCGAGCCTGGTCGAGCGCCTGACCGACGAGGTCGCCAAGACCGCCAGGCAGATGCTGACCATGTGCATCCGCGCGCTCGACTATTGCCCTTCCGTCGACATCAGCTTCGGCGAATATTTGCGCGCGCTGATCACCGCCGACCGCGACGCCTATCCGGACGATCCGCTGCACTATCGCCTGGCGTTCCTGGAATCGTTCCGCAAATGGAAGCTGTTGCCGCGCGACGTCCGCACCATCTCGGAAGAGACGCTGGCCTGGAGCGCGCCGGAGGACCCGTCGCCTTCCTGGCTGAAGGGCCTGCTGAGCAAGATCGATCTCGGCTGGAACCAGAAATTGAAGCGGGCCGAAATCTTCGCGCTCAACGACAAGAACCGCTATGCGCTGTGGAAGGCGATGCACAAGGCCTTCGCCTCCGATCCGGACCTCTACAAGCAGTTCGGCCTGCTGCCCGATCTGCCGCGCTACAATGAGGACGGCACGGTCATGCATGCGCCGAAGAAAGGCGAGACGACCTTCGACATCTATAGCGTGCGCCCGACGCGCCGCGTCGAGCCGGACGGCTCGTTCCGCGTCGAGGTGGTGGCCGTGATCCAGCAGCGCATTCCGGTTGCGCCGGACGGCAC
>NZ_RZTO01001180.1:0-1347 GCF_003997225.1 Mesorhizobium sp. M2C.T.Ca.TU.002.02.1.1 | reverse complement strand
CCATCGCCATGAGCGGCACGGCGTCCGCGACCGCACGCCTTGCTTCACGGGTGTCCTTCCAGGCCACCACGATCCTGCGAGCCGGCAAATCCGTCGCGCCATGGGCGGCGAGGAGGACAGGCCGGCCGGCGCGCAGCACCAACGAGCCTGGATCAACCGTGCGGTAAGAGTCGCCCGTGGACGCGCCTTGGGAAGCGCTGGCGACAACAATGTCGGCAATACGAGCTCGCCTGGCCAGGGCATGGTCCGGATTTTCGATCTCGCCGTGCCAGTCCGTCTTGACCGCTCCAGCCACGAGACTGTCGAACTCGCCGCTCAGATCGGTCAGGCGGCGTCGAATTTCATCCCTGGACTGTTCCCAAATCTCGGCGGCGATCGCGGCACCCTCGGGCGCCATGGTCACCGGCAGCGGAGCGTCCGCGGCGCAGAACCCGATCAAACGGGCGTCGAAGCGTTTGGCCAGGCTCACACCTATCCGTGTGAGCGGCTCGATCGGACCGTCAATGTTGAGGTTCAGCAGGATTGATTTGTAGCTCATCGCACGCGCTTTCGGCTCGACTGTCAGATGAGCTGAATCCTATTTGGGGGAAGCATTCGCGCCTTGATACGGATCAAAGTCGCCTCTGCGCACGCCACGCTTCACGGCATCCGGGATTCGAAATGGATCACCTCGCCATCGACGACGAAGGCGCCGTTCCCGATATGATGGATGGTTTTCGGCTTCGGCTGACCTGGATCGACCCAGGCTTTGAGGACTTCCAGCACGAACAGATTGTATTTGTCGACCAGCCGCGTATCGACCACGCGGCATTCGAGATTGGCGAAGCACTCGGCCACAAGCGGCGCCGACACCCGTTCGGCGGGAAGCGGCGTCAACCATGCCATCGAGAACTTGTCCGTATCCCGGCCAGAACAATTGCCGACCTTCACGACCTTCTCGGCAAGGCCGACGTCGGGGATCGCAATCACGCACTCCTTCGTTTGACGCAAGGCGAAGAACGAGAGGTCATTGCTCGATACGACGCAGGCAATCGTCGGCGGCGCGACCGCCACCATCGTGTGCCACGACATGGTCATGACATTGGAGCGGCCTTGCCCGGATCGCGTCGAAAGCAGAACGACCGGACCGGGTTCGATGAGCCGATAGACTTCGGCAAGCGGCAATTCCTTCATATCCTTCTCTCGCTTCGCATCGACTTGCTGGTTGCCTTGTCGCGGCCATTGCCAGTCTTTGCCTTGATCGGCGTCAAAGCGGGATGCCGAACTCAACATCCATGAACCCGATTGATCGCGATCAACGTCGGCTTGCGCCGGCCGTGCGACGATTGAATGGGATAGACAAGGAAC
>NZ_RZTO01000117.1:0-11017 GCF_003997225.1 Mesorhizobium sp. M2C.T.Ca.TU.002.02.1.1 | reverse complement strand
TGCTGAGATGGAGCGACCTCGAGCCGCTGCGCGACCGCAAGGCGCTGCTCGACCGCCTCTATCGCGCGGTCTTCGACCTTGCGGCGCCTTCCACGCAGCGTGGCCGCGTGCCATTCCTGCCCAAGCGGATGCGAAAGGCGGCCTGACGGGCAAGCCGGCGTTTCCTTAGCGGCATAATACTTTAGATATGGCTTAAATAATTTACAGATATTCATACTGTTGCTGCGTTGCCACAGTCACAAATTGCGTGATTTGCTATCAAAGGCTTGGTGGGGAGCTTAGCCGATGAATATTGCCCAGTCTATTGTATTGACGGGACTGGTTCTGGGTGTTGCCGGAGCTGGTGTGAACTCAGCCAAGGCGGGTGATGCCGATCCGTCATGGAGCGGCTTCTATGCCGGCGCCAATATCGGCTATGGCTGGGATTCGGGCGACGTCGGGCTCTCTCCGCATACGGCTATTCCCGACCTAGTGCCTGTTGTGGAAGCCATTGTGAGAGCCGGCTCGTTCCCGACGTCGTTGTCGCCCGACGCTCGCGGCGTCGCCGGTGGCGGTCAAGCCGGTTACAATTGGGAATTGCCGTCGGGCTGGGTTGTCGGCGTGGAGACGGACCTCCAGGCATCGGGCATCAAAGGCTCGACGAGCGCGACCATCATCGATCCGCATTATTTCGACGAGGATCTGGGTCAGAATGTCTTTTTCGACAGTACACGCACAGCCGTCAGCAAGAAAGTGAATTGGTACGGCACTCTGCGCGCCCGCGCGGGCTATCTCCTAGATCCGCAATGGTTGGTCTATGCCACCGGCGGCCTGGCCTACGGCAAGACGAGCCTGGGTTTTCACGTCGAGGATCTGGCTCAAGGCTGCCTCCCCGACGCCACGATTTGCGGAGACGGCTCAAAGTCAGGCGTTCGCCTGGGCTGGAGTCTCGGAGCCGGGGTCGAGACGATGCTGGCGCCCAACTGGAGTCTGAAGGCCGAATATCTGTATGTAGATCTCGGCAAACGAAGCTTTGATGCCTCGACCATAACGCCGGTGGATTTCAAATTATCAGCCAAATATCACGAACAGACCGTGCGCATCGGTCTGAACTATCACTTCAACTGAGCCGGTGAAGCACCGTTCAGTCCGCGCCTTCCTCGGGATCGATGGCGGACTGTTCATTGGCCACGACCTCGATTTCCTGGTTCTGGCCGGCGACGACCGTGAAATCCTTCTGGTAGATGCGGTCGCGGTTCTTGGCGATGATTGTGTACTGGCCCTCGGCCAGCACCATCGAGGCGAAGGCGCCGACCGCTTCCTTGATCGGATCGCCGCTCTCGTTGAGCAGCGACCAGGACGTGTCGGCGATGGCTTCGCCGCCGGGCTCGCGCACCAGCTTCATCGTCATCTCGGCGGCGCGGTGCTCGACGGTCGCTTCCGTCAGCTTGCCGGCCTCGACGCGGATATCGGAGCGGATCACCGCGTTGACCGCGCCATAGGTGGAGACGACGTGGTAGGTGCCGGCGTTCAGCCGCACCACGGTGTTCGGCGCGACGTCGGGGGCGATCAGCGGCCGGTCGCCATTGGCCGCGGCCTCGCCTTCATAGATCGAGAAGCGCAGCTTCTTCGGCGGGATGGGCGCGCCGCCCGACGTCACCGCGTCGAGCTTCAGGCCGCCGGCGTCGAGGACGAGGCTTTCGCGTCTGGCTTCCTTGCCGACTGTGATGCGCTTGGTGGCGCCGGCGCGTCCGTAGGAGGCATGGACGAGATAGCTGCCGGGGTCGAGCTGGAACACGGCCGTGCCGCCATGAGCGGATGCCACCATCGGCAGCTTGCCGTCGCTGGCGGGCTGCGGCTTGAAGACCCGCCAGACGATGCCGCGGGTGATGTCGGCGCCCTTGTCGGTCAACTGCGCCGACAGCGTGATGGCGCCGCCATTGCCGAGCGCCAGTGGTCCCTCCGTCTTCGGCGTCGCGTAGCTCGAAATGCCTGGAAGCTTGATGTCGCCGACATCGTTGGCGTTCTGGGCCAGGGCGAAGGAAACCGGCACCGCGAACAACGCAGCGAAGAGTGCGATCACAAAAAGGCGCAGAGTCCCCTCAAACATGCCTTGCGTTGAAGCCCAAGGCGGTGGCAATTTCAAGGCCTAGGAGCGCGCTGCTTCCCCTCAGCGGCTTCTTATCCGGCGCAAAACGCCACCGCCCGAGCCGCCCGACCTCCCGATGGCGTGCTTCAGCTCAAAATCGAATGCCTTCAGGAGACTTGGCCCCCATGGCGTCGCCGATCATAGACTTCCTGCTCACCCGCAATTCCGCGCCGATTCCCGACCTCAAGGAGCCGGCGCCGAGCGATGCCGAGATCGCGACGATGATCGCGGCCGCATCGCGCGTTCCCGACCATGGCCGGCTCGAGCCCTGGCGCTTCATCCTCTATCGCGGCGAGGCGCGCGTCGAGATCGGCAAGAAGCTGGCAGCACTTGCCGAGCAGCGCGAGGGGCCGCTGCCGGAAGGCCGGCGCAACCAGGAACTGGCGCGCTTCTCGCGCGCGCCACTGGTGATCGGCGTGGTGTCGGTGCCGAAGGAGAACCCGAAGATCCCGCAATGGGAGATGTTCCTGTCGGGCGGCATGGCGGCCATGAACCTGATGATCGCGGCCAACGCGCTGGGCTATGGCACCAACATGATCAGCAACTGGTATTCCGACGTGGCCGAAGGCAGGGCGATCCTCGGGCTCTCGCCGCGGGAGCGAGTCATCGGCTTCGTCCATATCGGTTCTTATCAGGGACCCGCACCGGAGCGGCCACGTCCCGATCCGGCGAAGCTCTATGCCGATTACGCCGGCCCCTGGGCCGGTTAGTCACATCCTGCGCGCCTTTGACGCCGCGGCTGCCACGCTGGAGGAGGGACTAGCCCGACGCGCCGTCATGACGGCGCGCACATAGCCGGGCGCGCCGATGCGGATGCTACCGTCGGGAAGCCCCAGGATGCGGTCGAGCGCGATCTCGTAGAGCCTGACACGCCTTTCCAGGGTTTCGATCGCAATGTCCATATCGGCATCGCTGCCGCCGGCGAATGCCTTGGCGATCACATCGTGCGTGGCCAGGCCGAACTGCATGACGATGTCGGCGACGCCTTCCGGATCGAAGGTGCGGAAGGTTCCGTCCGCAACGCCTTGCTTGATGATTTCGACCAGCAAGGGCGAAAAGGCCGCGTTGGCCGCCACGTTGATGCGGTGGAACAGCACCAGGTTTTCCGGCCGGAACATCGTCTCGAACAGCGCCCAGGCTTCCGCCGCGGTCTCGACCTTGGCCTGCCGTGATTTCGCGAGCAGGGCGTTGAGGCGTCCGAGCGGATCGAGCGCCGGGTCGCCGACCACATCCTGGACGCCGGCGAGCGCCTGCCTGGCGAAACGCTCCGCCAATGCCTCCAGAAGGGCCTCCTTGGAGGCGAAGTAGTGATAGAAGGCGCCTTTCGAGACGCCGGCGGTGGCGATGACGTCGTTGAGGCTCGCTTTGTCGTAGCCATGCGTCAGGAACAGCGCCTGGGCATGGTCCAGCAGCTCTTCTCGCCTGAGCTCCGGGTGCTTGACGATACGTGGCATGACGAAACCTTGTGCACGCGGCAGCCGTTTCCGTCCAGATGCCTCGCGCTGATTGCGCTTGAGAATAGACCGTCGGTCGGTATAATAGACCACTGGTCGGATTCGACAACAGTGGCGGGGGACGCCACGGAAGGTTGGTCATGATCTCGAGATTGGTTTTCCAGACATTCATATGGTTCGGCGTCATGGGCGCGCTGATGTTTCTGTCGGCCGGCACGCTGCGGTGGACCGCAGCCTGGGTGTACATAGTCGTGATGGTCGGACTGAGCCTTACCATGGGCGTGGCGCTCGCCCGGCGCGATCCAGGCCTGATGAACGAGCGCCTCCGTCCGCCGATTCAGAAGACCCAGACCGCGGCCGACAAGATATTGCTGAGCATATTGCTGCTCGGCATCTTTGCCTGGCTGGTCCTGATGGGGCTCGATACCCGTTTCGGCTGGTCGGCAGCTCCCGTCTGGGTGCAGGTGATCGGCGCTCTGGTCCTGCTCGTCGGCATCTGGATCTGCTATCTCACGATGCTGGAAAACAGCTTCGCGGCGCCTGTCGTGAAGATCCAGGACGAGCGTGGACAGAAGGTGATCACCACCGGTCCATATGGCTATGTCCGCCACCCCATGTATGCGGGCGCCATAGTCTATTTCGCCGGAACGGCGCTGCTGCTCGGCTCCTGGTGGGGGCTGGCAGCGGTCTTCGCCTTCATCCTGCTGCTCGCCATCCGCACCTTCATCGAGGAAAAGACCTTGCGGACCGGCCTGCAGGGCTATGACGATTATGCCGCGCGCGTTCGCTACAAACTGATCCCGATGGTCTGGTAGCAGGGGTCAGGCGGATACGCCTGCCGCCTTGGCGCGGGCCAGCAGACGCTCGGCCAGCCGCAAATGCGGCCTGTCGTACATCTTGCCGTCGATGCCGACGACGCCCGGATTTCCCGCCGCCGCGAAGGCCTCTACGATCGCGCGTGACCGCGCGACCGCTTCGGCGGACGGCGTGAAGGCGGCATTGATGACGGGCACCTGTGCCGGATGGATCGCCATCTTGCCGGTGAAGCCGTCGCGCTCGGCCTCCCGGCATTCCTTCTCGAAGGCGGCCATGTCACGGAAATTCGGAAAGACCGTGTCGATGGCGGCGACTTCGGCCGCGCCCGCCGCCAGAATGGTCATGGTGCGCGCCAGACGGAACACGTCGGTGTATCGGCCGGTGTCGTCGCGGGCCGTGCGCGCGCCGATCGCGGCGGACAAATCCTCCGCGCCCCAGGTCAGGCCGGCAAGCCGCGCGCTCGTTCCGGCATAGCTTGCCGCCGCCAGCACGCCTGGCGCGGTCTCGGTGATGATCGGCAGGATTCTTATAGCGCCGTCCGGCAGCCCGTTCTCGGCCTCATGCACCCGCAGCTTCGCCGCCAGCTGCTGGACATCCTGTCCGCTGTTCGACTTCGGCAGCATGATGCCGTCAGGCTTCGCCGGGACAAGAGCCGCAAGGTCTTCGTCCGTCAGGCCGGTGGAAAGGTCGTTGACCCGCACATAGATGGCCGAACCTGTTCGGTGCCTTCGGCTGGAGATGAAACCGGCCGCGGTCGCGCGCGCCACCGCCTTGTTGGCGGCGGCAACGGAATCTTCCAGATCGACGATGATCACGTCAGCGCCGGCCTCGAATCCCTTTTCCAGCTTGCGCTCGGAATCGCCGGGCACGAACAGCAGCGAGCGCATCAGGCCGCCTTCCTCAGCATCATTGCCTGCCTGGTGCATTTGGCGACAAGAACGTCGTTCTGATTGTAGGCGCGGTGCTCGAACTCCACGATGCCGCGATCGGGTTTCGACTTGGAGTCGCGCACGGAGACGACCGTCGTCTCGACCCGGATGGTGTCGCCGTGGAAGACGGGGTGCGGGAACACCGTCTCCTTCATGCCGAGATTGGCGACGGTCGTGCCGACCGTGATGTCGTTCACCGAAATGCCGATCATCAGGCCAAGCGTGAACAGCGAATTGACGAGCGGCTTGCCCCATTCGGTTTTCGCGGCAAAGTCGAAATCGATGTGTAGGGGCTGCGGGTTCAGCGTCATCACCGAGAACAGCATGTTGTCGCTCTCGGTCACGGTCTTGCGCAGCGTGTGGCGGAAGACATGGCCGACAACAAACTCTTCCAGATAAAGCCCGGCCATGGTTCGATCTCCTCCAATGTCGTTGCTTGATAGGCGTTGGCTGCGCCTCCATCAAGCCGGTTAAGAAACATGGTGAACCGTTCGTAAACCATTTCCAGCCTACCGTTCACAGCGGGGCCGGGGACATTCCGGCAGGGGCGCAGCTGGTCGGCATGGTTGTTTCGCATTTTCTAAAATGGATTGATACGGCAAGGGTTTCCGAGCGCGCCGCCGCCGCGAGCGCGCTGGCGCGCGCCTATATCAATTCCGATCTGCCGTTCGAGGATCGCTGCGCCGCAGAGGCGGCGCTGACGCTGCTTCTGGACGACGCTTCTTCCAAGGTGCGCCTGGCGCTCGCCGAGGCGCTGTCGATGAGCCATCACGCGCCGCCGCAGGTGATCAGCGCCCTGGCCGCCGACCAGCCGGAAGTGGCGGCGCTGGTGCTCGCGCGTTCGCCGCTGCTTACCGATGCCGACCTGGTCGAGCGCGTCGCCTGCGGCCAGAAGGCGACGCAGAAGCTGATCGCCAACCGTCCGGTGGTCTCGATGTCGCTGGCGGCGGCAATCGCCGAGGTCGGCGAACCGGAAGCCTGCGCCGTGCTGATCGGCAACAGCGGTGCCGAGATTGCCTCGCTCAGCTTCCGCCGCATGGCCGAGCGGCACGGCCACCTGCCGCTGGTGCGCGAAGCGCTGATCGCCGATCGGCGCCTGCCGGCCGACTGCCGGCACATGCTGCTGGTCAAGCTCGGCGAGACGCTGAAAGGTTCGCCCCTGGTGCTGGCGATGATGGGGGCCGCGCGCGCCGATCGCGTCATGCGCGACGCCTGCGTGAAAGCCTCGGTGACGCTGATCGAGGGAACGCGCATGGAAGAGCATGCGGCGCTGATCGAGCATTTGAGGCTGCGTGGCGACCTGACCGCAAGCTTCATCATCCGCACCATCGCGCATGGCAAGGTGGATTTCTTCGGCTCGACGCTGGTGGCGTTAGCCCAACAGTCCGAGCAGCGGGTGACGGCGCTTCTCGCCGGCGGGCATGACGTGGCGCTGCAGGCGCTGTTCCGCCGCGCCGGGCTTGCGCCGGCGACGCATGGCATCATCCTGCGCGCGCTGAAAATCTGGCGCGAGGTCGCCAATGGCCGGCGTGTCGCCGGCGTGCAGGAAGTGAGCTGGCTGATGCTGAAGGAGCTCGGCGGCCAATCGGCCGAGGGCGATCTTGCCGGGCTGGTGAAGGCGATCCACCTCGACGCGCTGCGCGAAAATGCGCGCGGGCATGCGCTGGCCATCGCCGCGGCCTAAGCACCATGTTCAAGGCTCAGCCGAGTTCCTCGGCCAGTCCGATGAGAAGCCCTTCAGGGCCGCGGATGTAGCAGAGCCGATACACGTCTTCATACCGGACCACTTCGCCTACGAGCGAAGCGCCGCGCTTGCGGAGCCTCTCCAGCGTGTCGTCGATGTCATCCACGGCGAACATGACGCGCAGATAGCCCAGGGCGTTCACCGGGGCATTGCGGTGATCCGCCACGACGCGTGGCCTGAGGAAGCGGGACAGCTCGAGCCGGCTGTGGCCGTCAGGCGTCCGCATCATGGCAATCTCGACATGCTGATCGCCGAGGCCGGTGACACGCCCGGCCCATTCCCCTTCGATCGTGGCGCGCCCTTCGAGCTCAAGGCCGAGCTCGCGAAAGAAATCAACCGTCGCATCGAGGTCCTCGACGACGATTCCGATGTTGTCCATCCGTTTGAGAGCCATCTGTCCACCTAAAGTATCGACCAGTCTAACAAGGGACCTTTCCGAACCGGTCCGACCTGAAACGCGACACGTCCCCAATTGTTCAGGCGCGACCCTTCGCAAAGAAATCCGGGTAATCCTCCATCGCCGCGGCGATGATGCGCAGGGAGGCGGCGATCTGCAACATTTCGAGCCGGTCGCTGCGTTCCGCGATATTGGCCGCATATTGCCTCGCCACCGCGACGGTCGCGGTCTGCGGCTCGCCCGGCCGCCGAAACAGCAACTCGCGCGCCAGGCCGCGCAGGAAATTGCCAATGGACTCGACCGTTTCGTGCGCGATGGCGGAATTCAGCTGGGCCTGGCGTAGCCTGAGCACTTCCAGCCCGACGGTGACGGCGGCGATGCTGCCGCCAAGCATGGGGTCGCCCTTGCGGCCCGTCCGCTGTACCTGCGGCATCAACTGGTTGATCCGGTCATAGGCGAGGCTTTCGAAGGCCGAGCGCCGGGGAATGCGCTCATGCAGGCAAAGCCGCGCCAGATCCTCACGCATCGCTTGCGAGATTCGCTCCACGGTGACCCAGGGATCGGCCGGCAGCACGACGATGAAAACGCCAATGGCGATCAGGATGCCGACCAGGATCGAGGCCGAACCGGCTAAGAACGGCCCGGGATCGTAGATCATCTGCTGATGCGGACTGAGGAAGGCGAGGAAGTTGATGGCGAAGGCGGTGGCGACGCCGACATGGCGCGGATTGGCCATGCCAAGCGCCGCGGGCACCAGGATCGGCACGACGAAGAGCGTGAACCAGCCGAAGCCAGGCAGCGCCGGCAGCGCGACCTGGCCGACCAGGAAGGCAAAAGGCAGTGCGAGCAGCGTTCCGGTGAAGAAGCCCCATGCCGACTGGACCGGGTCGGGGCGTGCCGCGAACAGGCTGGAGACGACGGCGACGAGGATGACGGTGCCGGCTGCTTCCGACCACTTGGTCGTCAGCCAGAAGATCGCCACCAGAAGCGTGGCCAGCGCGGCGCGCACGGCATTGCGCCAAGCAGCCTGATAGTCGCGATGCACGACCAGCGCCGGCTGCTGTCGTTCGCGGGACGGCCTGGAAACCGGTGAGCGAAGCGCATCGAGGCCTCGCATCGCTTGCTTCAGCGCCTCCGCGAAATCGACGGCAATGGTCAGGCGGGTGATTGAGCCGACCCTGTCTTCGCCGGGTTCGGCGGGTGTGGCCGGAGCCTCCCGCGCCTTGGTCGCTATCGCGTCGAGCCGCGCAACCCAGGGGCCGGTGTCGTCGAGTGCGCCGGGCGTTGCGGCCAACTCGCCGACGAAAGCCTGCAAGTCGCTGCGCACCGGGACGAGCGTCGCGTTTTTCGGCGCGGCGTGGGTATGCAGCGCGCGCGCCGCCGAAAGCGCCCATAGAAGCTGGCCGATCGTGCGCCGCACGGGATGGGCGCGGGTGGCGAAGCTCGGCGCTTCCAACCGCGCATAGGTGCGCATCTCGGCGAGCGTCTGGGCGTCGGTGATGAGCTTGCGCTGCAGCGCGGCGAGGCTTGCCGGATCGCCTCCGGAAAAGGCGCCGCCGGCATATTCGGCGAGGTCGAGGATGCTGCGTTTCAGCCGGGAGATGATGGCGTCGGCCGCCAGCTTCGGCAGGATCAGCCGGCTGGTGACGCCGGCGCAGACGATCCCAATCACGATTTCGGCGCATCGGGCGATCGCCAGGTCGACGACGACATGCGGCTGTCCAAGCGCCGGCAGGCTGATGATCATCGCCGTATAGCCGGCAAGGGCGGCGCCATAGGCTTCCGGGTTGCGCAGCAGCGACGAGACGAGCGTGCAGACGCCGATCCACAGCGCCAGCACGGTGACCAGCAGCCAGGGATTGGCGCCGAACAGGGAGGTGATGCCGATGGCCGCCAGGCCGCCAGCCAGCGTGCCGAGCAGCCGGTAGAAGCCCTTCGCCAGCACCATGCCGGCGACCGGCTGCGCGACGATGAAGACCGTCATCATCGCCCATTGCGGATGGTCGAGCTTCAGCGCGTAGGTAACAAGCAGCGCGATCAGCCCCGCCGAAACCGTGCGCAGGGCGAAAATCCAATCCGAACGGGTCGGCTGCGTCAGGCCGCTCAGCGGTGCCTCGGCAAGCTCTTTCAGCCGCGTCCAGGTCACATGCCCGTCTCCATATCGGAGCCTGTTATGGACCGGACGGCGTTCAGATATCCAGCACGTCCGTCTCGGCGAATTCGGCGCGCTCCTGGATGAAGCGGAAACGCGCCTCGGGCTTGGTGCCCATCAGCGCGTCGACGGCATCCTTGGTGGCCTGCTCGGCGTCGATCACATCGACCCTCAGAAGCGTGCGCTTCTTCGGATCCATCGTGGTCTCCTTGAGCTGCGAGGCCATCATCTCGCCCAGGCCCTTGAAGCGGCCGATCTCGACCTTGCCGCGCCCGGTGAACTCGGTGCGCAGCAACTCGTCCTTGTGCGCGTCGTCGCGGGCATAGCCGACCTTGCCGCCCTGCCGGATCGAATAGAGCGGCGGCACGGCCATGTAGAGATGGCCGCCGCGGATCAGGTTCGGCATCTCCTGGTAGAAGAAGGTGATCAACAGCGAGGCGATATGCGCGCCGTCGACGTCGGCGTCGGTCATGATGATCACGCGGTCGTAGCGCAGGTCCTCGTCGCGGTATTTCGAGCGCGTGCCGCAGCCGAGCGCCTGGATCAGGTCGGAAATCTGCTGGTTGGCGGCAAGCTTGTCGTTGCCGGCGCTGGCGACGTTGAGGATCTTGCCGCGCAGCGGCAGCACCGCCTGGCTGGCGCGGTCGCGCGCCTGCTTGGCCGAACCGCCAGCCGAGTCGCCCTCGACGATGAAGATCTCGGCGCCGGCAGCTGCGTTCTGCGTGCAATCGGCGAGCTTACCCGGAAGGCGCAGCTTGCGCACCGCGCTCTTGCGCGAGACTTCCTTCTCCTGGCGCCGCCGCACGCGCTCGTCGGCGCGCGCGATGACCCAGTCGAGAAGCTTCGAGGCTTCCTGCGGATTGTCGGCGAGCCAATGGTCGAACGGGTCGCGGATTGCGTTTTCGACGATGCGAATCGCCTCGATCGTCGCCAGCCTGTCCTTGGTCTGGCCGACGAATTCCGGCTCGCGAATGAACACCGACAGCATGCCCGCGGCCGAGATCATCACGTCGTCGGTGGTGATGATCGAGGCGCGCTTGTTGCCGATGAGGTCGGCGTAGCCGCGCAGTCCGCGCGTCAGCACGTTGCGGAACCCGGCTTCATGCGTGCCACCCTCGGGGGTCGGAATGGTGTTGCAGTAGGAATTGAGGAAACCATCGCCGCCGAACCAAGTGACGGCCCATTCCAGCGAACCGTGGCCGCCCTGCTTGTCGCTTTTCCCGGCGAAAACCTCGCGTGTGACCTGGAATTCGTCGCCCAGCGTCGCCTTGAGATAATCCTTGAGGCCGCCGGGGAAATGGAACTCGGCCTTGGCCGGCGTCTGGTCCTTGTCCTTGATCAGCGACGGATCGCAGGTCCAGCGGATCTCGACGCCGCCGAACAGATAGGCCTTCGAG
>NZ_RZTO01001179.1:0-1348 GCF_003997225.1 Mesorhizobium sp. M2C.T.Ca.TU.002.02.1.1 | reverse complement strand
GCTCGGCATGACGCCGTGGTCTGGGGCTACGCGCATGCGGCGAGCGCGCTCGGCGTCGACATCATCCAGAATTGCGAGGTCACCGGCTTCACGCGCGACGCCAACGGCAAGGTGACCGGCGTCGAGACCTCGCGCGGCAAGATCGGCGCCGGCAAGGTCGGCATGGCGGTGGCCGGCTCCTCGTCGCGCGTGGCGGCGATGGCCGGCTTGCGCCTGCCGATCGAGAGCCACGTACTGCAGGCCTTCGTCTCCGAAGCGATCAAGCCGCTGATCCCCGGTGTCATGACGTTCGGCGCCGGGCATTTCTATGTCAGCCAGTCCGACAAGGGCGGGCTGGTCTTCGGCGGCGACATCGACGGCTACAATTCCTATGCACAGCGCGGCAATCTGCCAGTGATGGAAGATGTCTGCGAAGGCGGCATGGCGCTGATCCCGATGATCGGCCGCGTGCGGCTGTTGCGCCAGTGGGGCGGCATCATGGACATGTCGATGGACGGCACGCCGATCATCGACAAGAGCCCGGTCGATGGCCTCTACATCAATGCCGGCTGGTGCTACGGCGGCTTCAAGGCGACGCCCGGCTCGGGCTTCGTCTTTGCCCATCTCATCGCCCGCGATCAATCGCACAAGGAGGCAGCCCGCTTCCGCCTCGACCGGTTCCAGCGCGGCGCCATGATCGACGAGAAGGGCCAGGGCGCCCAACCGAACCTCCATTAGGGATAAAGCATGATGTTCTCCAAAAACCGCTTCACACTTTTTGGCATCATGCTCTGAAGACCCAGCCATGCGCATAGTCTGTCCCTTCTGCGGCGAACGCGAACTCGGCGAGTTCACCTATCTCGGCGACGCCAAGCCACAACGCCCCGCTGCCGATGCCGGCGAAGACGCGGTCTACGACTACGTCTATCTGCGCGACAATGTCGCCGGCGTGATGAGCGAGCACTGGTATCATGGCGGCGGCTGCCGGGCCTGGCTGAAGGTCACCCGCAACACGCTGACGCATGAGATCTCGGCCGTCGAGCCGGCGGCTGGCGCCGGCGCCGCCAAGGTTGGTGCGTGATGCGCGGCAATCAGGCAAACCGGCTGAACGATGGCGGTCTCATCGACCGGTCGGCACCGCTCAACTTCCGCTTCGACGGCAAGGCTTTCTCGGGCTTCGAGGGCGACACGCTTGCCTCCGCGCTGGTCGCCAACGGCGTCAAGCTCGTCGGCCGCTCGTTCAAATATCACCGCCCGCGCGGCATCCTGACCGCCGGCTCGGAAGAGCCCAACGCACTGGTCGAATTGCGCAGCGGCGCCAGGCGCGAGCCGAACACCAAGGCGACGACGGCCGAGCTCTATGAGGGCC
>NZ_RZTO01001178.1:0-1349 GCF_003997225.1 Mesorhizobium sp. M2C.T.Ca.TU.002.02.1.1 | reverse complement strand
GATCAGCGGCTGCAGGCCGACAATCAATGCCGAAAACCCTGCCGGCATGCCCCGGTGGATCGCCCAGAAGACGGCGCCAAGATAGATGCCGTGCATGAGGACGCCGGCCCCCGTGGCGTGCAGCGCCTCGTCGCGCGTCGCCTTGCTCGAGCCGAGCAGCACGGCGAGGCCGGCAAACAGGATCGCCGCGATCACGAAGCGGATGGCAAGGAAGGTGAAGGGTTCCGCCCAAGGCATGGCGTAGCGCGCGCCGATGAAGCCGGTCGCCCACAGAACGACGAAGGAGGCGGGAATGAACCGCTTGATGCTCTGCATTGGGGGAAAGCTGCCGGGGTGAACGGTTGATGACGGCAATTGCTCTAATGCCGATCAATCCCGCAAGCAAAACGAAACGGTTGATCCATAAGCTAAGTTGAATTCAACAAACCGTGCCAATAGGGGCATGGCGCATCGCCGCGCCATGGTGAGGCATGTTTTTGCATCTGGACACAACCTGGCTTCTGTTCGCCTTCGCGATCATCGCCGCCTTCGGTTTCTTCTTCGGCACTTTGCTCGACGCGATCATGAAAGAGGGCGCCTTCGGTCCGACCGGCAACACGCTATTGTTCATCTTCGGCTTTTTTGCCGCGGTGGTGATCGCCAACAAGCATGGCATCAGCCTGAGCGATCTCAAGCTGGCGGTTGCCTGGGGGCTGGGCGGCGCCTTTTCCTTCATCAGCGTGCTGGCGCTGATCAAGGCCGGGATGGCGCGCTTGTAATCGGCGCTTTCGTAATCAAAGCCCAAGCAGCCGCTTGACGTCCTGCGGCGACACGCCTGCCTCGCGAAGCGCGGCTAGGCCGGTATCCTTGAAGCTCTTGGAGAGCTTCCGGCCATCCGGGCCAAGAATCAGGCGGTGGTGGAAATAGCGCGGCGGCGAGAGACCGAGCAATTCCTGCAGCAGGCGCTGCACCTCGGTTGCCGAATAGAGATCCTGGCCGCGCACGACATGGCTGACGCCTTGCAGCGCATCGTCGAGGGCGACGGCGAGATGGTAGCTGGTCGGAATGTCGCGGCGGGCGACGATGACGTCGCCCCAGGCCTGCGGTTGCGCTTCGATCGCTCGCGTCGCGGACATCGTCTCGTCGGTGAACTCCAGCCATGACAGGCCAGCCGCGAGGCGCGCCGTCGCCGCCTCGACATCGAGCCGCCAGGCGAAGGGCATGTTCTCGGCAAGCCGCCGCTTGCGCTCCCTGGCCGGCAAGGCCTTGTCTAGCGGCGGGTAGAGCGGCACGCCGTCCGGATCGCGCGGCCAGTCGCGGCCGCCTGTCTCGGCGATGAAGGCGCGGATCTCGCCGCGGCTCATGAAAGC
>NZ_RZTO01001177.1:0-1352 GCF_003997225.1 Mesorhizobium sp. M2C.T.Ca.TU.002.02.1.1 | reverse complement strand
CTGATGGCCCCGACCGAGATCCTGGCGCGCCATGGCGAGCAGTGCCACCACCGTCTTGCCGGAGCCGACATCGCCCTGCAACAGGCGCAGCATGCGTTCGGGGTCGGCGAGGTCGGCGTTGATCTCGCCGAGCGCGAATTCCTGGCTGGGGGTGAGCTTGTAGGGCAGGGCAGCGCGCAGTTTCTCGACGATGCTGCCGTCGCCCACGAGCGGCCGGCCCGACAGGCGGCGGATTCTCGCCCGCACCAGCGCCAGCGAAACCTGCCCGGCCAGCAGCTCGTCATAGGCAAGCCGGCGCCAGGCCGATCCCTCGACGGCAACGTCGATCGGGTCCTTGGGATAATGGATGCGGGCGAGCGCATCGCCGAAGGATGGAAAGGTATGGCGGCGCATGAAGGCCTCGTCCTGCCACTCCGGCAGTTCCGGCAGGCGGCCGAGTGCCTGTCCGATGGCGCGGCGCAGCACCTTGGCCGACAGGCCGGCCGTCAGCGGATAGACCGGTTCGACCAGCGGCAAGCCCTCGGCCTCGTCGATCGGCGCGATATGGTCGGGATGGACCATGGTCGGGCGGCCGTTGAACCACTCCATGCGGCCCGAAACCACGACGCGCTCGCCCTCGGGAAGCATCTTCTGCAGATAGGCGACATGGGCATGGAAGAAGGTCAGCGCGACCTCGCCGGTGTCGTCATGGGCGTAGACGCGATACGGCACCGACCTGTTGCCGCGCGGCGGCGGCTGGTGACGATCGACCCGCACCTCGAGCGTGACGATCTGGCCCTCGGCCGACAACGCGATGCCGGGCCGGTTGCGGCGGTCGATCACGGTGTTGGGCAGCACGAACAGGAGGTCGGCCGCGCGCGCGGCGCGATCGCCAAGGTCGGCCGGCACGACACGCTCGATCAGCAAGCCCACCTTCGGGCCGACGCCGGCGAGCGAGGTGATTGGGACGAACAGTGGATCGAGGATGGTGGGACGCATCGTGTCAGCTTATGTCGCGACAGCCGCAGCGCAAAGGCTGACACCGCCCGCTATCCACGCTATATGCGCCGCTTTGGACAGGGATGCGGCGACATGACCGGAACACAGCGATCAAGCGAGGGGCTGGATGCCCGCCGCCGCAAGCTCCTGTTCCGCTCGTGGCATCGCGGCATGCGCGAGATGGA
The DNA here is from genome assembly GCF_003997225.1 of Mesorhizobium sp. M2C.T.Ca.TU.002.02.1.1. NCBI lineage: Bacteria > Pseudomonadati > Pseudomonadota > Alphaproteobacteria > Hyphomicrobiales > Phyllobacteriaceae > Mesorhizobium > Mesorhizobium sp. M2C.T.Ca.TU.002.02.1.1. The sequence continues at coordinate 189 of NZ_RZTO01001177.1, read as the reverse complement.
CCTCATCCTCGGGTCCTTCGCCGACGCCGAGATCGGCGCCTTGACCGGCGAGGAAATCAACCAATATGAGAGACTTCTCGAAATTCCCGACACCGAATTTTTCCCGATGGTCACCGGCGAACGCCCGGTTCCGCCCGATATCGATTGCGCGGTTCTGCAAAAGATACTGGCGTCGCGCCGGACCATGAC
>NZ_RZTO01001176.1:0-1353 GCF_003997225.1 Mesorhizobium sp. M2C.T.Ca.TU.002.02.1.1 | reverse complement strand
CCCTGGCGAAGGCCTGCCAGTCGATGTCGTTTTTGCCTGAGATGGACATGAACGCCCTCGCCTAACGTTGCTTCGCAGCGAAACGAACACGTGCCAATGGGCGTCCGCGAAAATCACGGTTGGTCTGGAAAATCCGGCTTTCGTCGAGCATCTCGCTTCTCCGCTGGTCGCGCTGCGACCTGTCGAATTGCGGCTCGTTCCCTCGAAAGCCCTGTGCCATGGGGCGGCGCGACTGTCGTTCAGGCCGGGGCATCTGTCAACCGCCTGCCGGCGCTTGACAAAGCCGCCTCCCTGTTGGACGTTTCCTCCTACCATGGCACCGGGTTCGAGCCGCTTTCTCCGACCGGCAAGGCGTCGGAACGAAACGGACCCGCGATGCCAGCAAATCCGGAAATCCTTACCGACAGTAAGCGAGGCCCTCGCGTGACGGCGTGCGCCTCTGCGTCGGCGAATTCGATTGCGGCACGCCGGTTCCCAAGCATCGCAAGGATCGCAAGATGAGTGAGACCATCCCCGCCATCGACATCGCGCCGCTGTTCGGGCCGCCCTCGCCCGCCCGCGACGAGGCCGACCGCCAGATCTTCGCCGCCGCCTGCGGCATCGGCTTCATGACCGCTCGCGGCTTTCCCGGCGCCGAGCTTCTGACGCGTGAGCGGCGCGGCGAGCTCCTGAAGATCTTCGAGCTGCCGGATGCGGAAAAGCAGAAGCTGCTGCGCTGGAATTTCGATCCGTCGAAATCCAACTACTATCGCGGCTGGTTCCCGCTGCAGCCGACCGCGGTGTCCTACAAGGAAGGCATCGACATGGGGCCGGACGTCGCCCATGCCGACGCCGAGTTCGCGGCCGACGACCCGCTGCTGGAGCGCACGCCGCTGCCGGCCGAAAGCGACGTTCCAGGATGGAAGGCGGCGGCAGCGCATTACTACCGCTCGATGGAAAAGGTCGGCGCGGCGCTGATGGCCTCGATAGCGCGCAGCCTTGGGCTCGAGGACGACATTTTCGACGGCCATTTCCAGGGCGGCATCTCGACGCTCAGGCTGATCCGCTATCCGCTGCGTACCGAGGACGGCGCGGTCGACCTGTCGAAGCCTGAATTTTCGGTCATGCACAAGGGCGAACGGCGGCTGGTCATCGGCCGCGAGCACGCCGATTCCGGCTTCGTGACGCTGTTGGCGCAGGATGGCGTCGAAGGCCTGCAGGCCAAGAACCATGCCGGTGAGTGGATCGACGTGCCGCCCGCAGACGGCACGCTGGCGGTGAATTTCGGGCAGTTGCTGGAACGCTGGACAGGCGGCGTGGTGCAGGCGACACGCCACCGGGTGATCGCGCCGAAGACGGCGCGCTATTCCATCC
>NZ_RZTO01001175.1:0-1358 GCF_003997225.1 Mesorhizobium sp. M2C.T.Ca.TU.002.02.1.1 | reverse complement strand
AGCCGAGAATGGTGCGGCCGAGCGCGATCGCGCCCGAGGAGACGACGAGCACTTCCGCGCCGGCATCGGCAAGCACGGCGATGTCATCGGCCAAGGAGGTCAGCCAGTCGCGCTTCAGCCCTGCCGCGCGGTCGACGAGCAGCGCCGAGCCAATCTTCACGGTGATGCGCCGGTATGATTTCAGCGATTTCATAGGTCTTACCGCCAGCGCGTGTCGACGGGGGCCGGAACGGCGTCGCGCGATTCCGCGACCACCGCCATCAGCGCGCGCAGCACCGCTTCGACGCCTTCGCCGGTGACGGCCGACAAAAGCATCGGCGCGCGGCCGGCCGCGCGTTTCAGCGAGGCGGCCTTCTTCTTGCGGGCGTCCGCATCGAGGATGTCGACCTGGCTGAGCGCGACAATCTCGACCTTGTCGGTCAGCCCATGGCCATAGGCTTCGAGCTCGGCGCGTACGGTCTTGTAGGCCTTGCCCGGACTTTCCTCCTGCGCGGAGACGAGGTGGAGCAGCACGCGCGTGCGCTCGACATGGCCGAGGAAACGGTCGCCGATGCCCACCCCCTCATGCGCGCCCTCGATCAGGCCGGGAATATCGGCCAGCACGAATTCGCGGCCATCGATGCGGGCGACGCCGAGGCCGGGATGGAGCGTCGTGAACGGATAATCGGCGATCTTCGGCTTGGCCGCGGTGACGGCGGCAAGGAAGGTCGACTTGCCGGCATTGGGCATGCCGACCAGGCCGGCGTCGGCGATCAGCTTGAGCCGGAGCCAGATGCTCAGCTCCTCGCCGGGCAGGCCGGGATTGGCGCGGCGCGGCGCCTGGTTGGTCGAGGTCTTGAAATGCTGGTTGCCGAAGCCGCCATTGCCGCCCTTGGCGAGCAGGAAGCGCTGGCCGACAATCGTCAGGTCGCAGATCAGCGTCTCATTGTCCTCGGCAAAGACCTGCGTGCCCGCCGGCACTTTCAGCGTCACGTCGGCGCCCTTGGCGCCCGTCATGTTGCGGCCCATGCCGTGCATGCCGGTCTTGGCCTTGAAATGCTGCTGGTAGCGATAGTCGATCAGCGTGTTCAGCCCGTCGACCGCTTCCACCCAGACATCGCCGCCGCGGCCGCCGTCGCCGCCATCCGGCCCGCCGAACTCGATGAATTTCTCGCGGCGGAACGACATCGATCCGGCGCCACCGTCGCCGGAGCGAATGTAAACCTTGGCCTGATCGAGGAATTTCATCGGATTTTCAAGTTTCTGCTATTGCGCTTGCGGGATTGCTCTAAACCAAGGCGGGGCCAAGGGCGAGGCCCGTTTTGCGACTAAAGCGCCTGATGCCCTCGGGCCAAGGACGCGGTAGCACTGTTTGGGGG
>NZ_RZTO01001174.1:0-1362 GCF_003997225.1 Mesorhizobium sp. M2C.T.Ca.TU.002.02.1.1 | reverse complement strand
CACCTTGGCCGACCTGCTGCTCTCGCCGGAAGATTTCGGCATCCAGCCGGCAGCGTAAGCGTCCACAGATCCGGCCGCTTCACCTGGTCGCATCACAACCCCTTGCCGGGGTGCCTGCGAAAAGATACATTACAAATATATCTTTTGATCTGATGGTGATCGCCTTGCTGCCTCTGTTCCTCGATCTCGCATTGCGCGCCTTCCGCGCTTTGCTGTCGGCCGTCACGCCACGGGAACCGGCATTCGCCCTGTCACGCCAGGAGCGGCTCGGCCTGATCTTCTCGGCCATCGATCGTTGCGGCGCCGATTGCCCCGCTTGCGCCATCTGGGCCTTGGAACAGGACAGATGGCAGGCGGCATTGGATTGAAAACCGACCGAAAGGAAACAACCATGCTGAGCAACTCGCACGATTTCATCCGGCCCGCGGATGCATCCGAGCGCGCGTACCTCGAATCCTTGGTTCGCGCGGATTACGATAGGAGTCACCCCGGCGAAACCTTCGACGACATGAAGCGTCGCATGTCCTTTTCCAGGGAGGACCAGGGCCTCTATCGCGACTGGATCGCCCTCGCCGCGGCACGCGCGGATGCCGCGCAGGCTGCGGCACCAAGGCCGATTGCCGCCTGAGGTACTCGCAATCTAGCGATTCCACTAGTCGATGCCGCCAGAGGAAGGCCCCCAAGCGCGGTTATCCGGCACGGCGGTGCTTCGAAGAGGCAGACAGAATGACCTACGTCGTTACCGACAACTGCATCAAATGCAAGTACATGGACTGCGTCGAAGTATGTCCCGTGGACTGCTTCTACGAGGGCGAGAACATGCTCGTCATCCATCCCGACGAGTGCATCGACTGCGGCGTTTGCGAGCCCGAATGTCCGGCTGAAGCCATCTTCCCCGACACGGATTCCGCAGCCGCCCAGGCATGGCTCGCGCTCAATCAGCAATATGCGTCCTCCTGGCCCAACATAACGCGCAAGAAGACGCCGCCCACAGACGCGGACGCCTGGAATGGGGTGCCTGGAAAGTTCGATGCGCATTTCAGCGGCAAACCCGGCGAGGGCGAATGATCTGGTGGCCTTGCCACGGCTCCGATCGAGACAAATCGTACCGTCCAATCGCGCGACCGCGTCAGGAACGGCCTGCCGCGCCGATTGCGGCACTCGCGGCGAGTGGATTCCGCCGCTCCGGTATACGCAACCGCCTCGCGGCATCGCCTTCCGGCCGCAAGCAATTTGGTCTTCCGCAAAGAAGCCGAGCGGAGACTCGACCATATTCGGCGCTGCATCGGAGGCGAAAAGGACCATGCAACCATCCGCTCTGCAAAAACATGGCGAGGCGCGCCTGCCGCGCTACACTAGCTA
>NZ_RZTO01001173.1:0-1367 GCF_003997225.1 Mesorhizobium sp. M2C.T.Ca.TU.002.02.1.1 | reverse complement strand
GATGTACTGAAGATCGCAGCCTTTTCGGACGGGAACACCGGCGGCAATCCGGCCGGCGTGGTGATTGGCGAGGCCTTGCCGGATGCGGCCGCCATGCAGCGCGTCGCGGCCGAAGTACGCTTCTCGGAAACCGCCTTCGCCGCGCCTGAAGGCGTTAGCTGGCGCGTGCGCTATTTTTCGCCGGAGTCGGAAGTGCCGTTCTGCGGCCATGCCACCATCGCGCTCGGCGCGGCGCTGGTCAGGAAATTCGGCGACGGCATTTTCGAGCTGACACTCAACCAGGCCAACATAACCGTGGAAGGATTTCGCGACGGCGCGAACTTTGCCGCCGCCTTGCAGTCGCCGCCGACGCGCAGCCGGCCGGCCCCGTCGGAACTGGTCGGCGAGGCGCTCTCACTGTTCGGCTATCAGCCGGGCGACCTCGATCCCGCCATTCCGCCGGCGTTGGTCCATGGCGGCGCCGATCATCTCGTGCTGGCGCTGAAGTCACGCGAAGCGCTGGCTGCCATGGCCTATGACTTGAAGCAAGGCCAGTCCTTCATGCGCCGCGAAGGCCTGGTCACGATTTTGCTCGGCTATGCCGAGACGCCGCGCCTCTTCCATACGCGCAATCCATTCGCGTCCGGCGGGGTTTATGAGGACCCGGCGACAGGCGCAGCCACCGCGGCCTTTGCCGGCTATCTGCGCGATCTCGGCTGGCCGCATGGCGGCGCGATCGACATCGTCCAGGGCGAAGACATGGGCATGCGCTCACGCCTCCATGCCGACATTTCGTCGGCGCCCGGCAGCTCGATCAGGGTCTCCGGGACGGCGCGGCTGATGGATTAAAGCCCTTAAATCGGCCGCTTCAGGCCGAGATGCTCGCGCAGGGTGCGGCCTTCATAGTCCTTGCGGAACAGGCCGCGCCGCTGCAACTCCGGTACCACCAGCGTCGCGAAGGCGTCGAGCTCGCCCGGGAACCAGGACGGCATCACGTTGAAGCCATCGGCCGCGCCGCCTTCGAAGCGCGCCTGCAATTCGTCGGCGATCTCTCCGGCCGTGCCGACGATGCGCCAATGGCCGCGTGCGCCGGCAAAGTACCGCGCGAGGTCGCGGATCGAGAGCCCGTCGCGGCGCGCCTGCTCGATCACCAGCGCCTGCCGGCTCTTCATGCCTTCGCTCTCCGGCAGTTCGGGCAGCGGTCCGTCGATCGGATAGCGGCCGAGGTCGGAGATGCTGAGATAGCTGGAGAGCAGGGCCACGCCGACATCGTCGGGGATCAACTCCTGCAGCGCATCGTATTTCGCCTGCGCCTCGGCTTTCGTTGCGGCCACGATCGGCGCCACGCCGGGCATGATCTTCACATCGTCTGGCTGGCGGCCATAGGC
>NZ_RZTO01001172.1:0-1378 GCF_003997225.1 Mesorhizobium sp. M2C.T.Ca.TU.002.02.1.1 | reverse complement strand
CGTTCTTGGCTTTGAGGTGTTCAAAGGCCTCATCGCGCCAGGCAGGATACCAATCCGGCTGCATTTTCCCTCCGCCCGGTCCCGTAAATCGTTATCGCACGCTCAGCGTCCTACGCACCGCATCGCGCCATCCGGCGAGCTTTGCCGCGCGCGTTGCGGCGTCCATCTGCGGCTTGAAGCGCCGCTCCAGCGCCCAGCTCTTGGCGAATTCCTTCGCTTTCGGCCAGACACCCGCCTTCGACCCGGCAAGCCAGGCGGCGCCCAGCGCGGTCGTCTCCAGGATCGTCGGACGGTCGACCGGCGCGTCGAGAATGTCGGCTAGCCGCTGCATGGTCCAGTCGGACGCCACCATGCCGCCGTCGACTCGAAGCACCGTCTTGGCCGAGGCGCCTTTCCAGTCCTTGCGCATCGCATCGAGCAGGTCGCGCGTCTGGAAGGCGACCGATTCAAGTGCGGCGCGTGCAAACTCAGCCGGACCTGAATTGCGCGTCAGGCCGAAGATCGCGCCGCGCGCATCGGCGTCCCAATGCGGCGCGCCAAGACCGACGAAGGCCGGCACCAGATAGACGGCTTGCGCCGGATCGGCGGTCGCGGCCAGCGCACCGCTTTGCTCGGCCTTGCCGATCACCTTGATGCCGTCGCGCAGCCACTGCACGGCGGCGCCCGCGATGAAGATCGAACCCTCCAGCGCATAGGTGGTCTTGCCGTTCAGCCTGTAGGCGATCGTGGTGAGCAACCGGTTCCTCGAGCGCACCAGGTCCGTGCCGGTGTTGAGCAGCGCAAAGCAGCCGGTGCCGTAGGTCGACTTCATCATGCCGGGCTCGAAGCAGGCCTGGCCGATCGTCGCCGCATGCTGGTCGCCGGCGACGCCGAGGATCCGCATCTCGGCGCCGAAGAAGCTCTTTTCGGTGACGCCGAAATCGTCGGCGCAATCCTTCACCTCAGGCAGGATTGCTGCCGGTATGTTCAGGATCGAGAGCAGCTCGTCGTCCCAGACATTCTTCTCGATGTTGTAGACCAAAGTGCGCGAGGCGTTGGTGGCATCGGTGGCGTGCACTTGGCCGCCGGTCAGCCGCCAGATCAGGAAACTGTCGATGGTGCCGGCGAGCAATTCGCCCTTCTCGGCGCGCTTCCTTGCGCCCTTCACCTTGTCCAGCATCCAGGCGATCTTGGTGCCGGAGAAATAGGGATCGAGCAGCAGCCCGGTCTTCTTCGTGAATTTTTTCTCCAGCCCCTGCTTCTTCAGCTTCTGGCAAAGCGGCGCCGTGCGCCGATCCTGCCAGACGATCGCATTGTGGATCGGCTTGCCGGTCGCCTTGTCCCAGATGACCACCGTCTCGCGCTGGTTGGTGATGCCGATCGCGGCGACATCCGATGC
>NZ_RZTO01001171.1:0-1380 GCF_003997225.1 Mesorhizobium sp. M2C.T.Ca.TU.002.02.1.1 | reverse complement strand
GGCCGACGCCGAGCACGTCGGCGATCTCGTTTTCCGTCATCTGCTCGACGAAATACATCCAGGCGGCGCGGATCCTGAGGCGGTCGGTCCGGCTTTCGCTGACGATCTGCTCGGATGCCTCGCCCGCCGCCCTGCCGTTTTCTGGTTCGCCCTGCCGTCGCCTGCCCAAGTTCCCCTCCAACTCCGGCGACGACACCGTCCCGCCGATTCTGCATGCTGGTTAAATATCGTCTATTGATCTACCAATCGAGACGAACAATCTAGAGAGGGCGACTGGCGCCCCAAGCCGTGAGCGGCTTCAGCATTTCGAGGCAATTGGCGATGCTGCGACAAATCTCCGAGGATGTCCGCGCCAACCTGAAGGATCGGCTTCGGGAACTGCGCGACGCGATCCGCCAAGGCCGTCACGACAGCGCCGGCGATGCCTCGCACGACATCGCCGGCAATTTGCCGCCCTTTCCGGGCCGCAGCCTGCTCGGCCATGCCGCGAGCGCTGTCGACGAGGCGCTGACGATCGCCGAATCCTTCGTTCCGCATTCCCGGCCGCTCAAGGTCGACGGCACGACCGTGAAAAGCCTGCGGGCCTATTTCCCGCAAGGCGATGAGGACCGGCAGATCGGCGGCGAACGTCAGTTCAGGCGTGATATGTATTACCTGACCCGGGCGGTTCTCGCCGGCTACGGCATCGATAATCCCCGTGTTCATGAGGCGAGTTTTTCCGCCGTGCATGTCGCGATGCGCAAGCGCCACGCGGATCTTCTGGCCGGCGCGACGGCGGACGCGGCATCCACCGATCAGGTCGCGGCGGCCTGCGCGGCTCTCCTCGTCGAATGCCTCAACCATCGTCCGGTCCAGCCTGGCGAGATCGGGACAGGCCCGGCGATCGCCGGCGACCGGTCGCTCGACATCAGGTGCCTTGCGCCCGTGGTGCTTGCCTGCGGACTGGCGACCAAGGCGCACGGCACGCCCGAGCCCGACATTCTCGAGATCGCGGTGCTGGCGGCCGAAGTGCGGGAAGATCGCATCAGGCAGGCCTGTGCCCATGCGAATGCGGTCCAGGAATTGACACCGGTTCTCGCCACGCTGCTCGCGCATCTGACGTAACCGCCGCGAATTATCCGCTATCGCTCGGCCGCCATGGCCGCGATGGTCTTCTTGGCGCGCTGGATCGAGGCCGGGCTCATGCTGAGCTCGGTCAGACCCATCTTCACGAAGGTCGGGATCAGGTCCGGCCGGCCGGCGGCCTCGCCGCACATGCCCACCATGATGCCGGCGGCGACACCCGCCTTGGCGGTCAGCTCGATCGCCGACATCACCGCCGGATTGGTGACGTCGTTGAGCTTGGCGACCGTCGGGTTGAGGCGGTCGGCGGCCATGATG
>NZ_RZTO01001170.1:0-1382 GCF_003997225.1 Mesorhizobium sp. M2C.T.Ca.TU.002.02.1.1 | reverse complement strand
CTTTCCATCCGACGCCGCACCGCAAACAATTTCACCGCGCCGGTTAACCGTTTTGCCGCTTTTCAGCGCTAAGACGCTTTTCATGAAACGCGTCATCGCCATCGCCGACCGCGCGGCCCTTGTCTCGTTGAAGCTGCTTGCGGCGCTCAACCTGCTGTTTTTCCTGTCTTTCCTCGTCGTTCTGCTGCTTGCCGGCCGGGCCCATGCGGGAGCTCCCAATTGCGTCGGCACCGACCTTTTGACGGCGCTGGAAAAGAATGATCCCGCCGCCTTCAAGAAGGTCGAGACCGAAGCAGCGGCCGTTCCCAACGGCAACGGCCTGCTGTGGAAGCTGGAGAAGCCGGGCGAATAGCCGTCCTATCTGTTCGGCACCATGCATATGACCGACACGCGCGTCACCACGCTGCCGGCCGCCGCGCAAAAGGCCTATGACGGCGCCGGCACCATCGTCATCGAGACCACCGATGCGATGGACAAGGCCAAGATGATGGCCGCCATGGCCAGCGAACCCGGCCTGATGATGTTCACCGACAACACAACGCTGTCGTCGTTGCTGTCGCCGGACGATGCGGCGGCGCTGAACAAGGGACTCGATGCCCGCGGCATCCCGCCGGCGACGGTCGCCAAGATGAAGCCGTGGATCCTGTCGGCGATGATGGCGTTGCCGGCCTGCGAGGTGGCGCGCCAGAGCGCCGGCGAACCTGTGCTGGACGTCAAGCTTGCCGCCGACGCGAAGGCCTGGGGCAAGGACGTCGAAGGGCTCGAGACCGCCGTCGATCAGTTGCGCGCTATGGCCTCGCTGCCGCTCGAATTCCACATGAAGAGCCTGGTCGAGACGATGAAGCTCGGCGACAAGGTGAACGACGTCAACGAGACGATGATCGTGCTCTACCAGCGCGGCGAGGTCGGCATGTTCTGGCCGCTGTTCCGCGCCGTCTTGCCGGACACTGCGGACGACAAGGCGGGCTATGCCGCCTTCGAGCAGACCATGATCATCAGCCGCAACAAGGTGATGGCGGCGCATGCCGGGCCGATTTTGGCCAAGGGCAACGTCTTCATGGCCGTCGGCGCCATGCATCTGCCCGGTCCGGAAGGACTGGTCGAGGATTTTCGCAAGTCAGGGTATACTGTTACCGCCGTCAACTGAGTCGTCTGGCGGCTGGCGGACCTGAAAACGCCGGTTTTTCAGCGCTTTCCGTCCGTCCGCGTGAAACCCGATGCGGGCTCAGCGCGTTGATGGCTGTTATTTTGATGACTTTCATCCAAGGAGGACACGTTTCATGGCGAACCCTAACGACCCCTTCACCCCCTCGAGCACGCCTCCCACGTCGAGTGGCGGTGGTGGCGGCAGCGGGTGGGTGATCGCCCTTGTTGTCATTATC
>NZ_RZTO01000116.1:0-11041 GCF_003997225.1 Mesorhizobium sp. M2C.T.Ca.TU.002.02.1.1 | reverse complement strand
GAAAAAGGAATTCTTCTACGCGCATGGCGCGTTCCGGAAGCAGCGGTTTCCGGCGTCAAGCGCAAGGTCGGCCGACCAGTTGGCCAACCGGCCAACCAGTTGGCCAACCGGGTTCCGGACTGCAGAGGGCTATCCGGAGCCGCCCATGGACGGTCATGGGGCAGGATTGCAGGATGCTCGCTCGGCTTGGGAGCCGGACTTGATCGAGCATCCCGTTGTCTTGCCCGTGGCTGCCCGAAGGAAGCCAGGAAAGGGAGAACCCGTGACCGCTAGGACGGCGCGGCCCTTTCCGCATATGAAGGACAAGATATGTTCAATCAACACAAAGTGGAAATCGAATGGGGCGGTCGTCCGCTCATCCTGGAAACCGGCAAGATCGCGCGCCAGGCTGACGGCGCGGTGCTCGCCACCTATGGCGAGACCGTCGTTCTGGCCACCGTCGTCTCGATGAAGGAGCCGAAGCCCGGCCTCGATTTCTTCCCGCTGACCGTCAACTATCAGGAAAAGACTTACGCCGCCGGCAAGATCCCGGGCGGCTATTTCAAGCGCGAGGGCCGTCCGAGCGAGAAGGAAACGCTGGTTTCCCGCCTGATCGACCGCCCGATCCGCCCGCTTTTCGCCGACGGCTACAAGAACGACACCCAGATCGTCGTCACCGTCGTCCAGCATGATCTCGAGAACGATCCCGACATCCTGTCGATCGTCGCCACCTCCGCCGCGCTCACGCTTTCGGGCGTGCCCTTCATGGGCCCGATCGGCGGCGCCCGCGTCGGCTTCATCAACGGCGAATATGTCCTCAACCCGCATATCGACGAAATGGAAGAATCCAAGCTCGACCTCGTCGTCGCCGGCACCGGCGATGCCGTGCTGATGGTCGAGTCCGAGGCCAAGGAACTCTCCGAGGACCTGATGCTCGGCGCCGTCATGTTCGGCCACAAGAGCTTCCAGCCGGTGATCGAGGCGATCATCAAGCTGGCCGAGGTCGCCGCCAAGGAGCCGCGCGACTTCACCGCGCCGGATTACTCCGCGCTCGAAGCCGAGATGCTGAAGGTCGTCGGCGATGAGCTTCGCGACGCCTACAAGATCACCGACAAGCAGTCGCGCTATGCCGCGGTCGACGCCGTCAAGGCCAAGGTCAAGGCCGCGTTCGCTCCGGCCGAAGGCGAGGAAGCCAAGTACACTTCCGAGCAGATCGGCAGCGTCTTCAAGGAGCTCCAGGCCAAGGTCGTGCGCTGGAACATCCTCGACACCGGCTCGCGCATCGACGGCCGCGATCTCAAGACCGTGCGCAAGATCGTCTCCGAAGTCGGCGTCCTGCCGCGCACCCACGGTTCGGCGCTGTTCACCCGCGGCGAGACCCAGGCGCTGGTCGTCGCCACGCTCGGTACCGGCGAGGACGAGCAGTTCGTCGATTCGTTGACGGGCATGTACAAGGAGAAGTTCCTTCTCCACTATAACTTCCCGCCCTACTCGGTCGGCGAGACCGGCCGCATGGGCTCGCCGGGCCGCCGTGAGATCGGCCACGGCAAGCTTGCCTGGCGCGCCATCCATCCGATGCTGCCTTCGGCGGAGCAGTTCCCCTACACGCTGCGCATCGTTTCGGAGATCACCGAATCCAACGGCTCGTCGTCGATGGCGACCGTCTGCGGCACCTCGCTGGCGCTGATGGATGCGGGCGTGCCGCTGGCAAAGCCGGTGGCCGGCATCGCCATGGGCCTGATCAAGGAAGGCGAGCGCTTCGCGGTGCTCTCCGACATCCTGGGCGACGAGGATCATCTCGGCGACATGGATTTCAAGGTCGCCGGCACCGCCAATGGCGTCACCTCGCTGCAGATGGACATCAAGATCGATGGCATCACCGAGGAGATCATGGGCATCGCGCTGGCCCAGGCCAAGGACGGCCGCCTGCATATCCTGGGTGAGATGGCGCATGCGATCTCCGGCGCCCGCGCCGAGCTCGGCGAGTTCGCGCCGCGCATCGAGGTCATGCACATCCCGACCGACAAGATCCGCGACGTCATCGGTTCCGGCGGCAAGGTGATCCGCGAGATCGTCGAGAAGACCGGCGCCAAGATCAACATCGAGGACGACGGCACGGTCAAGATCGCTTCGGCGAACGCCAAGGAGATCGAGGCGGCGAAGAAGTGGATCCACACCATCGTCGCCGAGCCGGAAGTCGGCGAGATCTACGAAGGCACCGTCGTCAAGACGGCCGACTTCGGCGCGTTCGTCAACTTCTTCGGCCCGCGCGATGGTCTCGTCCACATCTCGCAGCTCGCCAATGAGCGCGTCGCCAAGACCTCCGACGTCGTCAAGGAAGGCGACAAGGTTTGGGTCAAGCTGATGGGCTTCGACGAGCGCGGCAAGGTCCGCCTGTCGATGAAGGTCGTCGACCAGGCGACCGGCAAGGAAATCGTCCAGGAGAAGAAGAAGGCCGAAGGCGAGGAAGACGCCGCCTGATCGGTTTGGCTGGATAGTTTAAGACGGGCGCGCCGCAAGGTCGCGCCCGTTTTGTTTCAGGGCACGACAAAGAGTTCTACGGAGCTGATGGATGGCCGCGGAGCCGCTGAAGACGCTGTTCTACCCGTTCGAGGCCGAGGCGCTGCCGCTGCCCGGGAAGGGTGCCCGCGTGCTTTTTCTCGGCGCCGAGCCGGGCTTCCGTCTGCCTGCCGGCTTCGAGGCGGCGCTGCATCTCGTGCAGGGTTTCAGGTCACATTTTCGCGCCTTGCAGGCGTCCGGCCACACGGTCACGCCACGGGCGGAGGGCGAGGGCTACGACATCGCTCTCGTGCTCGCCGGCCGGCATCGCGGGCAAAATGAGTTACGCATCGCCGAAGCGGTCGAGCGCATCGCTCCGGGCGCGCGTGTCGTCGTTGCCGGCAGCAAGGACGACGGCATCGACAGCCTGCGCAAGCGGATCGACGCGCTGGCGCCGCTCGAGGACCATCTGCCGAAGCATCACGGCGTTGCTTTCTGGTTCCGGCGGGCCGGCGCGGAGGCGTCCGCGACGCTGCGCGACGGCAACCCCGATCTTGTCGTCGAAGGCGGCTTCAAGACCAAGCCTGGCATGTTCTCCTTCGATCGGATCGATGCCGGTTCGAAACTGCTGGCCGCGAGCCTGCCTGACGATCTCAAAGGCAATGTCGCCGATTTCTGCGCCGGCTGGGGTTATCTGGCGGTGGAAGTCCTGCAGCGTTCGCAAAGCCTCACCGCGCTCGACCTCTACGAAGCGGATTTCGAAGCCTTGGAGGCAGCCAGGCTCAACGTCCATGGCGTCATCGAGCCACGCTTCTTCTGGACCGATCTGCTCGCCGAGGCGGTCGAACGGCGTTACGACGCGATCGTCATGAATCCGCCTTTTCACAGCGGCCGCGCCGCCGAACCCGGAATCGGCGCGGGCATGATCCGCGCGGCGTCGAAGGCGCTGAAACCGGGCGGCCGCCTGTTCATGGTCGCCAACCGCCAGCTTCCTTACGAGCAGGTGCTCTCGGCGGCCTTTTCCAGCCATGCCGAGATTGCCCGCGACGGCATGTTCAAGGTGTTTTCGGCGCGCCGCTAAAGCAATTCCAGGAAAAGTGCGAGCGGTTTTCCGCCCGGAATTGCGCCAGGAAAAAGCAATTCCAGGAAAAGTGTGAGTGGTCTTCTGTCCGGAATTGCGCCAGGAAAAAGCAATTCCAGGAAAAGTGTGAAGCGGTTTTCCGTCCGGAAAAAGCGAGGCGCTTACTGCACGCTGACGATGCGGGCCGGCTCATGCGTGCCGAAAGCGGGCCGGGCTTCGCCGAGCTCGATCTTGAGCGGCGCCGGCCGGCCGAATAGATAGCCCTGCACAACCTCGCAGCCGGCAGCCCGAAGCAGGGTGGCCTGGTTCTCGGTCTCCACACCCTCGGCGATGATGCCGACGCCCAGCGCCCGCGACAGGCCGACAATGGTCGAAACGATCGCGCCGGAGCTGGAGTCGGTGTCGATGCGGCTGACGAAGGAACGGTCGATTTTCAGCTTGCCGAAGGAGAAATCGATCAGGTAGCTCAAATTGGAATAGCCGGTGCCGAAATCGTCGACGGCCACCGAGATTCCCATCTCGGCAAGCTGCTCCAGGATCGCCGCGGCGCGGTCGCGATCCTGCATCATCGCCGTTTCGGTGACCTCGAGCTCCAGCCGCGACGGCTTGATGCCGGTCGATTCCATCACGTCCCGCACGATGCCGACGAAATCCCTGGTCATGAACTGGACAGGCGAGATGTTGACGGCGACGAAACAGTCCTGCGGCAGGTACCGGGCGTCGCTGCAGGCCTTGCGCAGCACCCACTCGCCGATCGGGTTGATCATGCCGGTTTCCTCGGCGATCGGAATGAACTCCATCGGCGGGATCATGCCGCGCTCCGGATGCTTCCAGCGGATCAGCGCCTCATAGCCGACGACGCGGCCGCTCGGCAGGTTGAGCTGCGGCTGGTAGTGAAGGCTGAAGTCGCCGCGGTCGAAGGCGGTCTTCAGCTCCGACTCGATCCACTGCCGATAATCCGCCACGCGGCCCATATCGGCGTGGAAGACGGACCAGTTGCCGATGCCGCTGGCGCGCGCGTTCTGCAGCGCAAGGTTCGAGCGGCGCAGGATCAGGACCGGGTCGACGCCGTCCTTCGGCATCGCCACGATGCCGACCGACAGGCTGACCGACTGCAGATGGCTCTGCAGCTGATAGGGCTCCATCATCTCGTTGATGAGCTTCTCGATGAGCCGTTCGATCGAACCCCTGATGTCGCGGTCCGGCAGCAGCACGCCGAATTCGCCGGCGCCGATGCGCCCGATCACCGCGTTCTTCGGCATAACCTCCTTCAGCCTGCTGGTGAAGGCGCGGATCAGTTCGTCGCCCTGGCTGTAGCCGATGGCGTCGTTGATCTGCTTGAAGCGGTCGATATCGATGTCGATCAGGAACATCGGCTCGCCGGTTCGGATCGTCCCGGAGGCGGCCTCGGCTATCTTGCCGACCATCGCCTGACGCGCCAGCAGGCCGGTCAGCTTGTCGAAATGGGTTTCCTTGAAGACATAGGCCACCGATTCATCGACGCCCGCGAAGAACGACAGCGCGGCACCGCCGGCGGCTAGAGCGCAGAGCGCGGCGATGACGCCGGCCATCGTTTCGGCGGGTATGCCGGCCATGCCGTCGCCGAAGCCGAACCGCAGCCCCCATAGTCCAAGGATGAAACTGCCCATGCCCGAGCTGGCGATGGTGATCAGCCGGAACAGCGGAGTCCGTTTGGGATTGCTGACTGCAGGCATGCACGGTCCCTAGATTACGGGCCCTTATAGCGGACATCTCCTTAAAATGAGTTTCCGCCGATGCATGCAATTTTACTGGAACGCTACTATCGCGGCCGCAAACTATTCGCGCCAGAGCAATTCCAGGAAAAGTGTGAGCGGTTTTCCGTCCGGAATTGCGTAAAACAAAGACATAGCGCGTTTCGCCGTTTCCATGAAACGGTGAAATGCGCGAGAGCATGATCCCGAAAAGTGGGAACCGATTTTCGGAGAAGGATCGTGCTCCCACAAAGAGTTGGATCGTAATGGCGATTCAACGAAACGCCATCACGATCTAGCCGTCGGTCTGCTTCAATTCCTCCAGTGCCGGCATCGAAACGATGTGATAGCCGGAATCCACATAATGGATTTCGCCGGTGACGCCCGACGACAGGTCGGAGAGCAGGTAGAGCGCCGAGCCGCCGACTTCGTCGATGGTCACGGTGCGCCGCAAAGGCGAATTGCGTTGCTGGTAGGAGAACATGTGGCGGGCATCGGACACGCCGGAGCCGGCCAGCGTCCGCACCGGCCCGGCCGAGATGCCGTTCACCCTGATGCCGCGCGGGCCGTAGTCGTTGGCGAGGTAGCGCACGCTGGCCTCCAGCCCGGCCTTGGCGACGCCCATGACGTTGTAGTTCGGCATCACCCTGACCGAGCCGGCATAGGTGAGCGTGATCATCGAGCCGCCATTGCCCATCAGCGCGGCGGCGTTGCGGGCGATCTCGGTGAAGGAGTAGCAGGAGATCACCATGGTGCGCACGAAATTGTCGCGGCTGGTGTCGGCGTAGAGGCCCTTCAGCTCGTTCTTGTCGGAAAAGCCGATGGCGTGGACCACGAAATCCAGCCCGCCCCAGGCCTTGCCGAGGGTCTCGAAGGTCGCGGTGACCGAGGCGCTGTCCTCGACGTCGCAAGGCACGATCAGCGAGGCTCCCAGCTTCTCGGCCAGCGGCTTGACCCGCCGCCCGAAGGCGTCGCCCTGGTAGGTGAAGGCGAGCTCCGCCCCATGTTCCGACAGCTTCTTGGCGATGCCCCAGGCAATCGAATGGTCGTTGGCGACACCCATGACAAGCCCGCGCTTGCCCTTCATCAACCCGTCCATAAAAGGCAATCCTTATAAAAACGCCGGCTCTATGCGGAATAGCGCTGGAAAATCAGCGTTGCGTTGGTGCCACCAAAACCGAAGGAGTTGGACAGGACGGTGTCGATCCTGGCGTTGTCGATACGCTTGCGCACGATCGGCATGCCCTCGAATTCCGGATCGAGCTCCTCGATATGGGCGCTCTCGCCGATGAAGCCGCCCTGCATCATCAGGATCGAGTAGATCGATTCCTGCACGCCGGCGGCCCCCAGCGAATGGCCGGTGAGCGACTTGGTCGAGGTGATATAGGGCATCTTGTCGCCGAACACCTCGCGAATGGCGCCCATTTCCTTGGAATCGCCGACCGGCGTCGAGGTGCCGTGGGTGTTGATGTAGTCGACCGGCGACGACACCGTGGACAGTGCCTGCCGCATGCAGCGGATAGCGCCTTCGCCCGAAGGCGCGACCATGTCGTAGCCGTCGGATGTCGCGCCATAGCCGACGATCTCGGCATAGATCTTGGCGCCTCGCGCCTTGGCGTGCTCCAGTTCCTCCAGCACCAGCACGCCGGCGCCGCCGGCGATGACGAACCCGTCGCGGTTGACGTCGTAGGCGCGCGAAGCGGTCGACGCCTTGTCGTTGAACTTCGACGACATGGCGCCCATGGCGTCGAACAAGTCCGACATCGTCCAGTCGAGGTCCTCGTGGCCGCCGGCGAACATCACGTCCTGCTTGCCCCATTGGATGAGCTCATAGGCATTGCCTATGCAATGCGCCGAGGTCGAGCAGGCCGACGAGATCGAATAGTTGACGCCGTGGATCTTGAACCACGTCGCCAGGGTGGCCGAGGCGGTCGACGACATGGCCTTCGGCACGGCGAACGGGCCGATACGCTTCGGGCTGTTGTTCTTGATCGTGGTTTCGGCCGCTTCGACGATGGTCCGGGTCGAAGGACCGCCGGAGCCCATCACGATGCCGGTCCGGTCATTGGTGATGTCGCTTTCACCGAGCCCGGCATCGGCGATCGCCTGGTCCATGGCGACGTGGTTCCAGGCCGCGCCCTGGCTCAGGAAACGCATGGCGCGGCGGTCGATCATCGGGGTGGGATCGAGCGTCGGTGCGCCCCAGACCTGGCAGCGGAAGCCGTGTTCGGCGAAGGAATTGGAAAAGCTGATGCCGGATTTGGCATCGTAAAGCGAGCTCTGCACCTCGTTGGCATTGTTGCCGATCGACGACACAATGCCGAGCCCTGTCACTACGACCCGTCTCATTCGCAACTCCTTCCGGCGTATTCAGGCGAAAAACCTAGCCGGTTTTCGCTTGTGATCATACGCAAATAAACTGACGTGGCGTCCATCGGCTACGCGGACGCCGTGGCGAAAAACCGTCAGGCGGCCGACTGCTTGGAAAGACCGACCTTCAGATCCGTAGCCGCGTATATGGGTTCGCCATCCGCCTTGAGCCAGCCATCGGCGATGCCAAGCACCAGCCGGCCCCGCATCACACGCTTGAAGTCGACGCCGTATTCGACCTTCTTCACCGACGGCGTCACCATGCCCTTGAACTTCACCTCGCCGGTCGAAAGCGCCATGCCCTTGCCGGGTTCGCCCAGCCAGCCGAGATAGAAACCGGTCAACTGCCACATGGCGTCGAGGCCGAGGCAGCCGGGCATGATCGGATTGCCGATGAAGTGGCAGGCGAAGAACCACAGATCCGGCTTGATGTCGAATTCGGCGCGGATGAAGCCCTTGTCGAAAGCGCCGCCGGTCTCGCTGATCTCGGTGATGCGGTCGAACATCAGCATCGGCGGGTAGGGCAACTGGGCATTGCCCGGCCCGAACAGGTCGCCGCGGGCGCAGGCGAGCAGTTCCTCGTAATCGTAGCTGGACTTTTGATCCGCCATCAAATTTCCGTCCCCGTGATCTTCGCGGGCGGCAGCGCGCCCTTGTCGTTGGTTTCCTAACACACTCTGTTTGCGGCCGGAAACCGGCGTTTGCGCTTAACCCGTGCGCCTGCCCGGGTCAATGCGCGCTATTGATCGCATTCGGACTACAGAATATATGTCGGAGGATGTCCGGTTTTGGCATTTGACGTCTTTTTGCCATTCTGGACCTGTTGATGGGCTGGGCCTCAAGCTTTCGACGCGAAGAGATGGATTCGGGCTACCGGAAGGAAAATGTCGCTGTGGACAAGCGGGTTCGCGAAGCCGGCCTGAGGCCGACGCGTCAGCGTATTGCGCTCGCCGATCTGCTTTTCGCCAAGGGCGACCGCCACCTTTCGGCCGAGGAACTGCACGAGGAGGCGATCGCCGCCGGCGTGCCGGTCTCGCTGGCGACGGTCTACAACGCGCTTCACCAGTTCACCCAGGCCGGCCTGCTGCGCATCCTGGCGGTCGAGGGGTCGAAAACCTATTTCGATACCAACACGTCCGATCACCACCACTTCTACATCGAAGGCGAGAACCGCATTTTCGATATCGAAAGCGGACCGGTAACCGTCTCCAACCTGCCGGCGCCGCCTGAGGGCATGGAGATCGCCAACGTCGACATCGTGGTTAGACTGCGTCCCAAACGCTGCGATTGATCCGTCTTCCATGCGCCCGGTCGACCTGATTGTCCGGTTTGAATGGGTCACCGTCGCCGCGTTGGCTGTCGTTTGCTACGCAATATCCGGCTTTTCCTGGTGGCTGTTTGCGCTGCTCATCCTTGCGCCGGACCTGTCGATGCTGGGCTACCTCGCCGGGCCACCCTTCGGCGCCGCTACCTACAACGCCTTGCATATCCTGATTGCCCCGCTCGTCCTCCTGCTTGCGGGCGCGTTGCTCGCCGGCCGGGTCACGACCGCCGTAGCGCTGATCTGGATCGCGCACATCGCCGTCGACCGTGCCCTCGGCTACGGCCTCAAGCTGCCCACCGGTTTTCAGGATACGCATCTCGGCCGTATCGGCCGCGACCGCAGCGACGCCGTCCGTTAGGGCGTGTTGAGATTCAGGTCAGGCCGTGTCGAGAATGGCGGGTTCCGAGAACCGGAACGGAGCGTATTTGAAGTACGTGAGCCCCGGAAGCGCGGGAAGCCGGCATTCGCAGGCCGGCCTCACCCTGAATATCGGCACAGCCTAGTTCTTGACCTTCTCGCCGGGATAGGCGCCCCACACCTGTGACTGCGCCATCCAGCCGGTGTGGCCGTCGAAGGTCATCTCGCACCACTGGCCGTCGCATTTCTTGATCGAGCCGATCACGCCCGGCTCGATGATGGCGACGACACCAGCATCCTTGTCGGGTTCGTCGAGCAGGTTGATTCGCCCGCCCTTGCCGCGCTGCCAGGGCGCGACGATCACGGTGCGGCGGCCTGAGAGCAGCGACTGATTGATCCAGCCCTCCGATCCGTCGGCATCGCGCACGCGGCGCCAGGTGTCGAATTCCTGGATGACTTCCATCGGCAGGCCGGCCTTCAGGTACATCCAGTTGACGGAATAATTGGCGCCGGGCCCGACGCGCGAATTGACGCGGGCCGGCTTCAGGCTGACGAAGCGCGGCAGCGGCAGGCCACTCGGCCCGAGCGTTATGGTTTGGGCGGGTGCTGCCGCGCTTTGCGCCAAAGCCTGCGGCGCGCAAAGCAGGGCGCCGAGAATGGCCGCGCTGAAGGCCAGGCGAAGCGACGCGAAACCAGACACTTTCGTTCCTTTCGGCGCCGGTCCGTCGGGACGGGCGCCCCTTTTTCTTTGTCTTCGGCGGCACCGCTTGTTACAGGAGTGGGCTGATGCCGCGACTGGCTACAAGTTTCGCCGGTCTTGGTTAAAGAGGTCTCAACGAGATCGGTTTCGAGAGCATGATCCCGAAAAGTGGGAATCGGTTTTCGGAAAAGATCATGCTCCAAAAAAGAGTAGGATCAGGATGACGATTCAACGAGACGTCATCCTGATCCAGGAAGCTTCGGGGATAAAATGGCAGGCAAAAAACGGCCCCTCGTCGTCATCACGCGCAAGCTGCCCGATCCGGTCGAAACGCGCATGCGCGAGCTGTTCGACGCAAGGCTGAATGTCGAGGACCGGCCGATGACGCAGCCCGAGCTGGTCGCGGCGGTCAAGGAAGCCGATGTGCTGGTCCCCACCATCACCGACCATATCGACGCCGCGCTGATCGCCCAGGCCGGCGAAAACCTCAAGCTGATCGCGAATTTCGGCAACGGCGTCGACAAGATCGATGTCGCGGCGGCCGCCAAGAAGGGCATCACCGTCACCAACACGCCGAATGTGCTCACCGAAGACACCGCCGACATGACCATGGCGCTGATGCTCGCCGTGCCGCGCAGGCTCGCCGAAGGCGCCAATGTGCTGACCGGCGAGAAGAAATGGGCCGGCTGGTCGCCGACCTGGATGCTCGGCCGGCGCATCTGGGGCAAGCGGCTCGGCATCGTCGGCATGGGCCGCATCGGCACGGCGGTCGCCAGGCGGGCCAAGGCCTTCGGCCTGTCGATCCACTATCACAACCGGCACCGCGTGCTGCCGGCCGTCGAGGAGGAGTTGGAGGCGACCTATTGGGAAAGCCTCGACCAGATGCTGGCCCGCATGGACATCATCTCGGTCAATTGTCCCTCGACGCCGGCGACGTTCCACCTTTTGTCCGGTCGTCGCCTGGCGCTGATGCAGCCTTCGGCCTACCTCGTCAACAC
>NZ_RZTO01001169.1:0-1386 GCF_003997225.1 Mesorhizobium sp. M2C.T.Ca.TU.002.02.1.1 | reverse complement strand
TCCATGCGCATGGTGATGCCGAGCGGATGCTGGCAGGCCGGCGTCACATAGATGAGGCGGGGCGAAAACACAGGTGCATCGAGCCTCCAGCCGCGCTCCTGGTCGACCGCGATCGGCAGGATCCTGGCGCCGGCCACGGTGAAGGCGGCCTTGGCGCCGTAATAGCCGGGCTCCTCCATCCACACCGTGTCGTCGGGGTCGAGCAACAGGCGCGCCAGGAGATCGAAGGCGGCCTGCGCACCGGTGGTGACGACGATCTGCTCGGGACGGCAGCGCACGCCGCGCGCGGAGAAGAGATAGCCGGCGATCGCCTCCTTCAGCGCCGGATGGCCGGTGACGTCATAGGTGCCGAACAGCGTCTCGCCGCCATGGCTGGCGCGGCGCGCGACCAGCCGGCCCCAGACGCCGAAGGGAAAGCTCTGCGCATCCGGCATGCCGGGATGGAAGGCGACATGGCCTGGACGGCCGTGATGGTAAGGCTGGCTGAGCAGAAGCCGGCCGCGCAGCGAGGGTGACCGCAGCGGCAGCGGCGGTTCCTCGCGCGGCGACTCGCGCGGGCCTTCCGGCAGATCGACGATCACCGGGCGGGCGCCCTGGCGGTTGGCGAGATAGCCTTCGGTGACGAGCTGGTCGTAGGCGGCGACGATGGTGTTGCGGCCAAGGCCGAGCTCGGCGGCCAAAGCGCGGGTGGAAGGCAGCTCCGAGCCGGGGGGAAGCGCGCGGCTGCGGATGATGGCGACGAGGCCGTGATAGAGCTGGCGCGAGAGGTGCTCGGGGCTCGAGCGGTTCACGGTGAGCGTATCGAGCGGGAAAGGTTGGGGTTTGGGGTGCGGGCGCATGGGTTACGCCCACCCGTACGCGCGCTGGCGAGCCACGGCACGCTTGGCTTTCGACGTCGAGTTCCTTCGCCCCCCTCTCTGTCCTGCCGGACATCTCCCCCTCAAGGGGGGAGATTGGATGTCGCGTTGGGTTTCGCCAATCGCCAACGTTGCAAAGACGAGCGGGGCGCCTGAGCTGCCGATCTCCCCCCTTGAGGGGGAGATGCCCGGCAGGGCAGAGAGGGGGGCCTCGCGCCGACGATCGGTGATTTCGAGAATGTCCATCCCCCCATCCTGCCACACCCACCTCCCAGCACAAACTGGTTCCTTCATTTTCCGGAAAACTGGCCCTCGCGAGGGAGACAGAGCGGGGTAGACTTCGCGCACTGACGTTGGGGCAAGACGTCGACAAGAACATGTGAGGCACGGCGCTGGGAGGGCGTCCGGCCGAACGAAACGGCAGGGTTTTCGCCCGCCGCCAGCAATCGCAGCCATCTCCTCCCGAGACCATCAACCCCGCAGCCATCCCGGCTGCGGGGCGGAAAGCGAGCAATGACGACAGTTCGAC
>NZ_RZTO01001168.1:0-1393 GCF_003997225.1 Mesorhizobium sp. M2C.T.Ca.TU.002.02.1.1 | reverse complement strand
GTCCGAGACCAGGATGACGTGCCGCGCATTGGCGATGATGGCCTGCGCCACCTTCACCTCGCGGAAATCGAAGTCGAGCAGCGCGCCGTCATGGTCGATAGCCGAGGCACCGATGACGGCGTAATCGACTTTGAACTGGCGGATGAAATCGACGGCCGCTTCGCCGACAACGCCGCCGTCGGAACCGCGCACCACACCGCCCGCGATCACCACCTCGATCGTAGGATATATGCGCATCCTATTGGCAACATTGATGTTATTGGTGATGACCATAAGCCCGCTATGGTCGAGCAGCGCCTTGCTGACAGCCTCGGTGGTGGTGCCGATGTTGATGAACAGCGAGGCATTGTCCGGGATTAGCCGCGCCGCCGCGCTGCCGATCGCCTCCTTCTCATCGGCCGCGATCTTGCGGCGCGCCTCGTATTCCATGTTCTCGATGCCGGACGGGAACAGCGCTCCGCCATGGATGCGGGTGAGCAGCCGCTGGTCGCAGAGATCGTTGAGGTCCTTGCGGATGGTCTGCGGAGTCACATTGAAATGCGTCGCCAGATCCTCGACCAGAACCCGGCCGTGGTCCTTCGCCATCTGGATGATTTCGGCATGGCGTGGCGAAAGAAACATCCGGCGTCCTCCATTTTCGTTTTTCTGGTTTATATCGGAAAACGAAAGCGAAGAAAAGGCATAAGCCGGCTAACGAAAATCACCTGATTGCAAAAGGTAAACCGGCGCCGAATGCGTCTGCTGGCTCAGGATAGGCGCCGCGCAATCTCGACTATGACGTCGAACGCGGCGTCGACATCGGCCGCCGTCGACTCGAACTGTCCCGCCTGAAAGCGGATCGCCACGCGCCCGTCGACCCGCGTTTGCGTCAGGTAGATGCGGCCATCGGTGTTGATGGCGTCGACCAGGCGCAGATTGTGCTCGTCCGGATCGGCACCCGAAGGCGCCTGGTGCCGGAACGAGAACAGCGAAAGCATCGGTTCGCTGACGAGCGCGAAGTCGGCTTCCTTGGCAAGCCGCGTGGCCAGCCCTTCGCTCCAGGCGACGTGGTTGCGGATCATGGTGCGCAAGCCTTCGAGGCCATGGGCCCGCAGCAGGAACCAGAGTTTGAGCGCGCGGAAGCGGCGCCCGAGCGGCACCGACCATTCCGAATAGTTGATGATGCCGTCATGGCCGCGGGTCTTCAGATAATCCGGCTTGATCGCCAGCGTGCGCACCAGGTCTTCCGGCTGGCGCACGAACTGGATCGAGCAATCGAACTGCGCGCCGAGCCATTTGTGCGGATTGAAGACGATGGAATCGGCGCCTTCGACGCCTGCCCAGAAATGCCTGTATTCCGGGCAGATCATCGCCGACCCGGCCCAGGCGGCGTCGACATGCAGATAGAGCCTGT
>NZ_RZTO01001167.1:0-1402 GCF_003997225.1 Mesorhizobium sp. M2C.T.Ca.TU.002.02.1.1 | reverse complement strand
GCCCAGCCATAGAGCGAGCGTCGCCTGCGGCACGCCGCGCGCGGCCATCAGCGAGGCGACTAGCTTTCTGTTCTGAATGTTGCGCAGGCCGGCAAAGACGAAGGCGCCGCCAAGCAGCAGCCGTGCGGCGACCAGAATCTCGTTCTGAGAATTCTCGAACATGTCGTTGTTCTTTCGCCGAAAAAAGACGTGGGCCGCTCAGCCGGCCCACGTCGCGGCCGCAAGATCAGGCGGCCTTTGCCTTTTCGACCGGGTGGACGGAGCGGAACGGTATGGCGAGGCGATTCCACACATTGATCATGCCAACCAGCACGGTCAGCTTCACAAGTTCCTCCTCGGAAAAATGCTCCAGCGTGGCGGCATAGAGATCGTCCGGAACGCCGTTGTCGGAAATGTTGGTCACCGCCTCGGTCCAGGCAAATGCCGCCCTCTCGCGCTCGGAAAACAGCGGCGATTCCTTCCAGGCCGCGACCAGATAGAGGCGCTGCTCGGTCTCGCCGTCGCGCCTTGCCTCACGGCTGTGCATGTCGACGCAGTAGGAGCAGCCATTGATCTGCGAAGCCCTGAGCTTGACCAGATGGATCAGGCTGGCCTCCAGCCCGCTCTCCTCGACAGCCGTGTTGAGCTCGGTCACTGCCTTCATGAGAGCCGGCGCCTTGGCATAAAATTGAAGTCTCTGTTTCATCGTCTTGCCTTTCCACATTGTCTGGCGGGTTAAGTCTGTTTGGATGAAGCGGATTTCTGCGGCCGCTGGTGACGCTCGACGAAGGCGCAGCTCGCGGCATAGGATCGCGGATCGCCTTCGGCCGCGTACTCCGCCACGATGTCGGAAATCTTCACTTCCGCGAGCGCCGCCCGATAGGCGCGCTCGGCCTTGAGCATCGCGGCATTGATGCCGCAGGGTTTGACATAGGCCGAGGCGTCGATCTTGACGGGGCCGTTGCGGCGGATCTCGCCGCAACGGAACGCCGGCTCGCGACCCTCGATAGCCAGCACGACGTCGAGCAACGTGATCTGTTCCGCCGCCCGCGCCAGCCGGTAGCCGCCCGCCGGCCCCGGCACCGATTCCAGGATGCGCGCCGCCGTCAGCTGGTTCAGATGCTTCAGCAGATAGCTCGACGACAACCCAAAGCACTCCGCCAGCGCCGCGCCCGGCATGGTGCTGTTGCCGTCTACGCTGGCCAGCGTCGCCGTGCAGTGGATGGCCGCCTCGACCCCTTCGCCCAGCTTCATTGTGCCGATCTCCAATTCATGGATATCTCTTATCGTGGATATTTTTTATCTGCAATAGTGAAATGAAAATTGCCCGGCAATTCATCGAGACAACGTGAGAGGACGACGCTTCGCAGGACCTGGGTTCCTCGCACCCCGCGAAGCGGGGGAGAGGTGGCCCGGCGAAGCC
>NZ_RZTO01001166.1:0-1403 GCF_003997225.1 Mesorhizobium sp. M2C.T.Ca.TU.002.02.1.1 | reverse complement strand
CTTCTCAAACGCTTCAATCACATAAAACAAAACCCCGCCGAAATTCGACGGGGTTTGTCAGCAGTCTGAGGGCGGCGCTTGCGCCGCCCTTTTTAATTTGCGGAGGCCTCGGTGGCCTGCCTTGGCCTGATGATGCAATCGGCCAGATGCGCCTGTTCGTCCAATTCGTCGGCGTGGTGCTGGCCCCACTGGCAGAGCGCGAGCAGGATCGGCTCGAGGCTGAGGCCGAGCGGCGTCGCGCGATATTCGACGCGCGCCGGGATCTCGGCGAAGATCTCGCGGCTGACGAGGCCATGCTCCTCCATCTCGCGCAGCTGGTCGATCAGCACCTTCTGGGTGACGCCGGGCATCAGCGCCTTGAGTGCCGAAAGCCGGCGCGGACCGTCGAAGAGATAGTAGAGGATCACCGCTTTCCAGCGGCCCGAGATCACTTTCAGAGCGCGTTCGGCGGGGAGCATCGGCAGTCGCTTGATCACGCGTTTCTTGGTGATTTGGGCCATGGTCACCTCCTGGTGTGCAGCGGACAAATCCGTGTGTAGCGGCGAGTGCGCAGATAGTGGCAAAGACCGACCGACGCCATAGCGATCGGAGCCCTGCCATGAAAGCCGTCCAGTTCAACCGTTTCGGCGGTCCGGAGGTGATGGAGGTCGTCGACGTGCCGACGCCCGTCGCGCAAGCCGGGGAGGTGCTGGTCAAGGTGGAAGCGGCCGGCATCAACTTCTTCGAAGTGCTGATGCGCACGGATCGCTACGCGGTCACGCCAGCCCTGCCGGCATTCCCCGGCGTCGAAGTCGCCGGCACGGTCGAGGCGGTCGGCGAGGGTGTCGATCCGGGCTTGTTCGGACGCCGCGTGGCGGCGCCGCTGTTCGTGTCGGTCCGGCCGTTCGGCGGCTATGCCGACTATGTGGCGATCGACGCCAGCCTCATCGTGCCGCTGCCGGATATGCTTTCCTTCGAAGATGCGACCGCCCTGATGGTGCAGGGGCTGACCGCCTTGCATCTCACGCGGCGAAGTCCGCCGGCCGGCAGGACGGTGTTGGTTCCCGCTGCCGCCGGTGGCGTTGGCTCGCTGCTGATCCAATTGGCCAAAGGGCAGGGCGCTCGTCGCGCCGTCGCGCTGGCCGGCGGGCCCGCCAAGCGCGATTTCGCCCTCTCGCTCGGCGCCGATGTGGCAATCGACTCCAGCGCGGCGGACTGGCCGGCGCGAGTCCGCGAAGCGAGCGATGGCGCAGGCGCCGAAATCGTCTACGACACTGTCGGCGGCGCATTGACCAGGCAATTTCTCGACGTCCTGGCACCCGGCGGCGAGCTGGTGTTTGCGGCGCTCGGCCGGTTTCAACTGTCGGCTTCGGACCTCGAGGCGATGATCGGCCGCAATCAAGCGCTCAAAGGGTTTGCCCTGC
>NZ_RZTO01001165.1:0-1408 GCF_003997225.1 Mesorhizobium sp. M2C.T.Ca.TU.002.02.1.1 | reverse complement strand
GAGACCTTCCTCGACGAGTCAAGCCCGGCGCTTGGCGGTTTCTTCAGCCGGATGGTCTCGGGCGGGTTCGCCGCGATCCTCGAAGCCTATCATTCGCCCGGCGATATCGAGGCCGAATGGGAAGCCAGGAACCGGGCCGCCGAGGCGCTTGCCCGCCGCGCCGAGACGATCGACGCCAGCGAGGCCGAATGGCTGGCCGAGCGCGTCGGCGGCGGCCAGCGACCGCTGCGCGACAACGAGCGCGCGCTGCTGACGCTGATCAGGCACGCTTCGCCACAAATCCATCCGGCGCTGAAGCCGCTGCTGGATAAGGTGGCGTGAATTCCTGGCTACCGCGCTTCAGCCACGTCGGTTGGATCCCTTCAGGCGATGATGTCTCGGATCAGCCGAGTGAGAGGGGCTTCGTCGCCAGAAAAACTGTCGATCATCGCTCCCATGACTCGGTCTCGCTGTAGTTGGTCGTCGTCGAATCCATACCCCGCGTTGTCCGCCAGCATGGCCAGAAACGCTAATTGGGTGCGGCCGTTGCCTTCCCGAAAGGGATGGACTGCATTGATCTCGGCAAGAATGTGCGCTGCACCGGCGGCGAATATCTCCGCCGTTTCACCGACGTAATGGTTCGCCGCCGAGAGCTCTTCAAAAATACGATGCATCTCGGCGTCGATGTATTCCGGGTAGCAAAACCAGTTGCCGCCCTTGCCGATGCGAATGGCGCGCGGTTCGCCGGCCCATGTATAGACATCCTGAAACAGGTGACGGTGCAGCGCCAGATAATGCGGGTAATCCAAATCTCCCGCCGGAAATGCTTCGTCGGCGCGGGTTAGGAAAAGTGCGAGCTCGAACTCATCAAGCTCGGCTTGGTCGTGAATGTCCAGAATGTTACGCAGGACCGTCGTGCCGGGATAGCATAGCGGGTCGGTCTCGGCGGTATAGACCAAGGTGCGTTACTTCTTGCGCGGTTGGTCCTTGATGAGCTTGCGTCGCTCATCGCCGCTTAGCCCGTGCCGCGAACTTTGCTCAAGGATATGCCCCATACGCGAACTCAGCTTCATGCCCTCGACTGCGCTGATTTTGGCGCCGCGCCCACTGGTCAGGACATATTGCCCATTTTTCGCCGTGCGGTCCGATTTGAGGGAGTTTTTCATCGATTCGAAGATACCACAAGCAGACCAAACGGGAACCCATTGTTTGGCATCTGAAATGACGCCGTCCCAGTCGCAGCCGCCAATGGGCGAGGGAGTGGCGCTCAAGGCCAGTCCGGTCGTCTGCGGGTGACGTTCCCGGCGCTTTCCGATCTCGCCGCTGCCAGCAAGGCACCGTTGCACAAGCCGCCGCTATTGCTTCGGCTTGGCCTGGTCCGGCTTGGCTGAGGTATCGAAGCGCGACATCCATTTGAAGCCCCCGAACC
>NZ_RZTO01001164.1:0-1413 GCF_003997225.1 Mesorhizobium sp. M2C.T.Ca.TU.002.02.1.1 | reverse complement strand
CCCTCAGGCCTCTCCAGCGCGGCGACGGAGAGCAGCGTGTCGGCCAGCTCCGGCCGGCGGAAGGTGCAGATGCAGATGTCGATCGAGCGCCCGGCCATCACGCCACCTTGCGCTGCGAGCGGGGCGTCAAAAGCTGCTGCCAGAAGCCGACGGACCAGCCGAAATGCATGACCATCGCCGAGACGCCGGCGAGCGCTATGCCGGCGTTGCGCTGGCGTATCGCCGTCACAAGGCCGTAGCCGAGACACACCGCCGCCCACAAAAGGAACGGCACCGCCGCCAGCCAGTGGACGAAGGAGAACAGGGCAAGCAGCACCACAGGCGCAACCAGCAGCGGGATCATCTGCCGGACCTTCGGCACCATGCGGTGCTTCAGCACGTTCCTGGCGCGGCCACGGCCATAGCCGAGATACTGGAAATAGAGGCTCCTCAGCGTCGAGCGCGGATAATAGACCATCTGCGTCCTGCCGCTCATCCAGATGCGGCAGCCGGCCTGGCGCAGGCGATAGTCGAGCTCGGCGTCCTCGTTGTGGCTGAAGCTCTCGTCGTAACCGCCGACATGCCTGAAAGCGGCGATGCGCATCAGCGCGTGGTGGCCGTGGTCGACCCATTCGCCCTCGGACATGTGCCGGTGCTTCGAGCCGCCGGTGCCGAGCTTGGAATTCTGCGCTGCCGCGACCGCTTTCTGCACGGCGCCGGTGCCGGCGGTCAGCATCGAAACGACGACCGAATCGGCGCCGGTGGCAAGCGCTTCCTCGACCAGCCGGTCGCAGTAATCGTCCGGATAGCCGCCATGCGCGTCGATGCGGATGAGGTAGTCGGCGCCCTCGCCGAGGCTCGCCACCGCGAGATTGATGGCGGCGCTCTGGAGGCGCTTCGGATTGGCGAGCAGGATCACCCGAGGATCCTTCGCCACGATCTTCTCGACGATGGCTTGCGTGCCGTCGGTGCTGCCGCCGTCGGCGACGACGATGCGGCCGCCGAGCCGTGCCGCCGCCGGCCGCAACTGGTCGAGCAGACCGCCGATATGAGCTGCCTCGTTGAGGCAGGGAATGACGATCAGGATAGACGCCTGCGTCACGGGTTCTTGCGCGTCCCCTGCCATCACGCCGCCGCCTCCGTCGTTGCAAAATTTGAAGGCATCGTGGCGAGGCCGCTCAGCTTTTCGACGAAAGCCGCGCAATCGCTGCGATCGTAGCTCCAGGTCCTCGGATTGCGCGCCAGCACCCGCGACTTCAGGTCGCGATATCGAACCTGATCCATCCGGCCGAGCACCGCCCCGACGCTTTCGGGCGTCGCTTCGGGCAGAAGCACGCCGATATCCCGCTGCTTCAGGAACCTTCCGGTTTCAGTGTCTGCCATCGAGATCGGCACCGCGCCGAAGCGGCAGCCCTCATAGAGGCGGTTGGGAAG
>NZ_RZTO01001163.1:0-1414 GCF_003997225.1 Mesorhizobium sp. M2C.T.Ca.TU.002.02.1.1 | reverse complement strand
CCCTTGCCGTGCTGTCGCGCTGTCCGGCGGCGCGGGCCGTGCTGGTCGAGCGCTCGACCGAAATGGCGGGGTTCGCCGCCGCCACGCTTTCGCATCCTGGCAACGCGCATCTCGGCGACCGCGCCTCGGTGCTGACGGCCGACGTGACGCTGACCGGCCGGGCGCGAGCGGAAGCCGGGCTTGCCGACAATTCCTTCGACTTCGTCATCATGAACCCGCCGTTCAACGCGGCTGAGGACCGCTCGACGCCCGACGCGCTGCGCAGGCAAGCGCATGTGGGCGAGGACGGGCTGTTCGAGCGCTGGATCAGGAGCGCGGCGGCCGTGACGAAGCCTCGCGGCGGATTGGCCATCATCGCCCGGCCCGAACAATTGGTCGCCATCCTCGATGCGGTCGAGGGGCGCTTCGGCGATGCCGAGATGCTCTGTGCCCATCCCCGGCCGGACGCGGCTGCGATCCGCATCGTCGTCAGGGCGGCGCTCGGGGCGCGCGGAAAACTGTCGATCCGCCCGCCGCTCATCCTGCACGGGCCGTCCGGCAACGCGCCGGCGGAGCGGGCGGAAATGATCAATAACGGCCTGGCGTCGCTGTTCGGCGATTGATCCCAGGCGCGCGATGCGGCATTGCCGTTAGGCGGCGAATTCCTACATGCCAGAGCAAGATGACGTCGCGCCTGAGAGACATTACCGACGTAACCGATCTCATCTTGCTTCTTTGCATTCCATCGGAGACACCCGTTCGTGAAACGCCTCTTCAACCGCCTGCTGCCGAAATCCTGGCGCTCGACAGTCGTCACCATTCCGGTCATCCGGCTGCAAGGCGCCATCATGGCCGGCGGCGGCCAGTTCCGGCCGAGCCTGTCGCTCGCCTCGACGGCCGGTGTCATCGAAAAAGCGTTCGGCTTCGACGCGCCGGCGGTCGCCATCTCGATCAACTCGCCAGGCGGCTCGCCGGTGCAGTCGCGGCTGATCTTCAAGCGTATCCGCGACCTGGCGGCGGAAAAGAACAAGAAGGTACTGGTCTTCGTCGAGGATGTCGCGGCTTCCGGCGGCTACATGATCGCGGTCGCCGGCGACGAGATCTTCGCCGATCCGTCATCGATCGTCGGCTCGATCGGCGTTGTCTCCGCCTCGTTCGGCTTCCCCGAGCTGATGAAGAAGATCGGTGTCGAGCGGCGCGTCCACACCGCCGGCCAGAACAAGGCCGTGCTCGACCCGTTCAAGCCGGAGAAGAAGGAAGACGTCGAACGGCTGAAGGCGCTGCAGCTCGAAGTGCATGAGACCTTCATCGACCTAGTCAAGGAGCGGCGCGGCGGCAAGCTCAAGGACGACCCGGACCTGTTCACCGGCCTGTTCTGGACCGCCAAGCGCGGTCTCGAGCTCGGCCTCGTCGATGCGCTGGGCGATATGCGCAG
>NZ_RZTO01001162.1:0-1427 GCF_003997225.1 Mesorhizobium sp. M2C.T.Ca.TU.002.02.1.1 | reverse complement strand
CTCGAGGCCTTGTCGCCCAGCGTGCCCTTGGCCCACTGGCCGATCAGTTCGCCGGCCTTGAAATTGTCGGTTGCGAAAGTGGCATCCGCGGCATCGATCGGATCGAGCGGCGTGTCGAGCACGATGACCAGAAGGCCGGCGTCGCGCGCTTTCTTGATGGTCGGCACGATCGCGCTGGAATCGCTCGGCACGATGGCGAAGCCCTTGGCGCCGGCCGAGATCAGATTCTCGATGGCCGCGACCTGGCTGTCATTGTCGCCGTCGAATTTGCCGGCAAAGGTCTGCAGGGTCAGGCCGAGCTCCTTGGCCTTGGCCTGCGCGCCTTCGCGCATCTTGACGAAGAACGGATTGCCCTCGGTCTTGGTGATCAGGCCGACGATGTCGGCGGCATACGAGGCCGTGGCCATCGCGCCGTAAAAGGCAAGGCCGGCAACGGCCGCCTTCAGGATAGTCCATTTACGCATGATTTCCTCCCAGTGAACCACCTTCGGCGCCGGCCAACCGGCGCCTGCGGAGCGCCCACCGAAGTTCTCCCAGCGTGGGCGCGATGTCAAAAAGACACCAGTCCGCAACGGCTGTCAATAAATAAATCACTCTTATTTATTATTGACACTCTTGCGCTGTTCACTCATTCTGAACGAAAAGCGTCGCGGGGAAACAGACGGGAGGAACGGGGTGGAGACCGGCATTGCGAGGCGCGGTTCGCCCGAGGCTTTGGAAAGCCGGCTGCATCGCGGCACCAACCAGAGCGGCATGCGCGACCACAATGAACGGCTCGTGCTGTCCCTGGTGCGCCAGCATGGCAGCCTGGCCAAATCCGACATTGCACGCATGACCGGGCTGTCGGCCCAGACGGTGTCGGTGATCATGCGCGAGCTCGAGGAAGACAAGCTGCTCGTGCGCCAGGCGCCGCTGCGCGGCAAGATCGGCCAGCCCTCGATCCCGATGGCACTCAACCCGGAAGGAGCCTTCTTCATCGGCCTCAAGATCGGCCGGCGCTCGGCCGAGCTCGTGCTGATCGACTTCCTCGGCAATGTGCGCGCCATGCTGCAGCATTCCTATCGCTATCCCGCGCCGCGCGAGACCGTCGAGTTCGTCACCGCCGGCATCAAGGCGATGCGAAGCGAGCTTACGCCGGCTCAGGACAAGCGCATTGCCGGGCTCGGCATCGCCATGCCGTTCGAGCTATGGAACTGGGCCGACACGGCCGGCGCGCCGCGCGAGATCATGGACGAATGGCGCCATCGCGACATCCGCGCCGATATCCAGGCGCAGTGCGAGTTCCCCGTCTATCTGCAGAACGACGCGACGTCGGCCTGCGGCGCGGAGCTCGTCTTCGGGCGGGCGGGCGGAGCGCGGGATTTCGTCTATTTCTACATCGGCGCCTTTGCCGGCGGCGGCATCGTGCTCAATGGCCGCCTTTACAG
>NZ_RZTO01001161.1:0-1430 GCF_003997225.1 Mesorhizobium sp. M2C.T.Ca.TU.002.02.1.1 | reverse complement strand
ATCTCCGAGCGATCATCCATCGCGGGTCACTCCGCGGCGGCGACGTACTCTGCCATTTCCCAGATCGGCCGCACCTCGACCGTGCCGGTGGAGGACGCGGGACAGCGCGCGCCCCATTCGATGGCCGTGTCGATGTCGGCCGCCTCGATCATGTAGAAACCTGCCAATTGCTCCTTGGTGTCGGCATAGGGGCCGTCGAGCACATTGGTCTTGCCGCTGGCGAGCCGCACCGAGGTGGCCGCCTGGGTCGGGCGCAGCCGCTCGCCGGCGATATAAGCGCCGGATTTCTTGAGCGCCTCGGTATAGGCGCCATAGGCCGCGAGGGTCTGTTGGGTCCGCTCTTTCGGAGCGCTCGCCATCGCGGCTTCGTCATTATAGATCAAAAGCATGTATCGCATGGTCTTCTCCCGTTTTCTGGAAGGCCGCATCGTCGCGTGCCGACCTATGTCGCGCGGCGTCGGCCGATTTCGACAGGCGTCAGAAAAATCTTTCGTCCCCAAAGCAGTCGAGCGCAAGCCAGCGCCCTCGTCGCCACTCAACCGTTCGTCCAGATCATGATCCCAAAAGTGGACCTCGGTTTTTGGAAAGGATCATGATCGAACAAAGCTTTGCAATTGCGGGTTGGCATTTGGCTCCTCCTGTCTAAACTCCGGCTTCGCGCTTGGGAGGCGGTGCGACGCGACTGTTTTCAGGAGGAGGAAACCCTATGCTCGATTTCAGGACGAAATTTGTTGCCGCCGGCGCTTTGGCGCTGTCGCTCGGCCTCGGCATCGTGACGGCCGGGGCGCAGGAATTCATCAATGTGCTCACCGGCGGCACGTCGGGCGTCTACTATCCGCTCGGCGTCGCGCTGTCGGAAATCTACGGCAAGGGCATCGCCGGCTCGCGCACGCAGGTTCAGGCGACCAAGGCCTCGGTCGAGAACCTGAACCTGTTGCAGCAGGGCAAGGGCGAGATTGCCTTCGCGCTCGGCGATTCCGTCAAGATGGCCGCCGAGGGTAACACCGAAGCCGGCTTCCCGGGCAAGCTCGACAAATTGCGCGGCATTGCCGCGATCTATCCCAATTACATCCAGATCGTCGCCAGTCAGGACTCCGGCATCAAGACGCTCGCCGACCTCAAGGGCAAGAGCCTGTCCGTCGGTGCGCCCGCCTCCGGCACCGAGCTCAACGCGCGCGCCATCTTCGCCGCCGCCGGTCTCAAATATGAGGATCTCGGACGCGTCGAATACCTGCCCTTCGCCGAGTCGGTCGAGCTGATCAAGAACCGCCAGCTCGATGCCACCTTACAGTCGGCCGGCCTCGGCGTCGCCTCCATCCGCGATCTGGCGACTTCCGTGCCGATCAACGTCGTCGCCGTGCCGGCCGAGGACGTCGCCAAGATCGGGGCGCCCTATCTCTCCGTGGTCATCCCGAAAGGCACCTATGAGG
>NZ_RZTO01001160.1:0-1432 GCF_003997225.1 Mesorhizobium sp. M2C.T.Ca.TU.002.02.1.1 | reverse complement strand
TCCTTGGGGTCGGCGCCGCGGAGCTCGATATTGGCCTGGCCAGTCAAGCCAGCCAGGCCGATATCGGCCTGTGTCGACTTGGTGATGGGCGTCATGCGGTCGATCTCGGTGTCGGCGATGGCCACCGTCGGATTGTCGACGTCGATATAGACCCGTTTGACGTCACCGACCTTGACGCCGTTGAACAGCACGAAGCTGCCGCGGCCGAGGCCTGAGGCCGAACCTGGAATGCGCACGCGCAGCATTGTCGTTTCGCCTCTGTCGCCGATCGCCGCGGTCCAATAGACGAAGGCGAAAGCCGCCAGGATCGCCCCCAGCGTGAAGATGCCGACAATAACGTAGTTGGCTCTTGTTTCCATCGACCCACTTATGGCTATGCGCGCGCAGCAAGATCAAGTTGCCGGGCGCGTTTTCCGCGGAAATAGGATTTCACCCACGGCTCCTCGCTCTTCAGCATGTCGTCGATCGTGCCTTCCACCAGCACCCGCTTCTTTCCGAGCACTGCGACGTGGTCGCAGGCGGTAAACAGCGTGTCGAGATCGTGCGTGACCATGTAGACGGTCAGATCCATCGTGTCGCGCAGCTTGACGACAAGCTCGTCGAATTCGGCCGCGCTGATCGGGTCGAGCCCCGATGTCGGCTCGTCGAGAAAGACGATGTCGGGGTCGAGCGCCAAGGCGCGCGCCAGCGCGGCGCGCTTGATCATGCCGCCGGACAGCTCGGAGGGAAATTTCTGTGCGGCGTCGGCCGGCAATCCGACCAGTTCGATCTTGAGTATGGCGAGTTCATCCATCAGCGCCTTGGGCAGGTCGAGGTATTCGCGCATCGGCACCTGCACGTTCTCCAGCACCGTCAGCGCCGAAAACAGCGCGCCATGCTGGAAAAGGACGCCCAGCCGCATGTCGATGCGCAGGCGATCGGCGTCGCTTGCCTTGTCGACATCGACGCCGAACAGCTTGATCGTCCCTGATTGCTTCGGCATCAGTCCCAATATCGTACGCAGCAGCACCGATTTGCCGGCGCCGGAGGCGCCGACGAAGCCGAGGATTTCCCCGCGCTTGATGTCGAGCGAAAGCTTGTCGAGGATCAGCTTGTCACCGATGGCAACGGTAACGTCGCGAACCGAAAGCACGATCTCGCCGTCGTTCGTGTGCTCCGCTGCCATGGCGCCGTTGCCGTTCGCCATCTCAGAAGCCGATCGCTGCGTAGAACATGGCGAAGAGCCCGTCGAGGATGATGACGATGAAGATCGACTTCACCACCGACGCGGTGACGTGCAGGCCGAGCGATTCGGCGCTGCCGCCGACCTTCATGCCTTCGACCGACGCGATGATGCCGATGATCAGGGCCATGAACGGCGCCTTGATCAGGCCGGCAAAGATGGTGCTGAGATCGATGGCGACGCGCAGCCTGTCTATGAACGCTGCCGGCG
>NZ_RZTO01000115.1:0-11102 GCF_003997225.1 Mesorhizobium sp. M2C.T.Ca.TU.002.02.1.1 | reverse complement strand
CGGCTCCAGTCAGCAGCCCGTCGATGCCGGCGCCAGCCAGCACGACCATTGGTACTTCAATGCCGGCAACGAGGATGCCGGACATGCTCAACCGGCAGCGCCGGCGAAGGACATGGAAGGAGCCACCACGGTCGAAGGCCAAGGGCAGGATGCCAGCGGGACCGCTACGTCATCCCAGCCGACCCCGCCCCGCGACATCGACCGCTCCGCGCCGCCGCTGCGCTTCGTCTGGCGCACCGACGCCGAAGGCAGGTTCAGCGCGCTGTCGCCCGAATTCGCCGACATCGTCGGCCACCCTGCCGCCGATGTGATCGGCCGTCGCTTCAGGGATGTCGCCGCCACCTTCGGCCTCGACGCCTCGGGCGAGATCGCCGGCCTGCTCGACCGGCGCGATACCTGGTCCGGCCGTTCGGTGCTGTGGCCGGTGGCGGGAACCGGTCTGAAGATCCCCGTCGATCTGGCGGCGCTGCCGGTCTATGGCCGCAGCCGCGCCTTCGAGGGTTTTCGCGGTTTCGGCGTCGCGCGCGCGGCCGACGCCGTGGTCGATCCCGAAGCGCTTGGCATGGCCCTGGTGCCGAATGCCGTGCCGACCGAGGCCACCTCCGGCGCAACCGAACCGTCGGTCGAGCAGCCGGCAGTGGAACAGACGCCGCCGGAACAGTCGAAGCCCGAAGATCCGTTCCAGGGCGAAGTGCCGGCGCTGACCATCGTGCCGAAACCGGAGCGTCGCTTCGCCGACAAGGTGATAAGGCTGGCCGAGCATCGCCAGCCGGCCAACGACAAGCAGCCGGGAACCGACACGCCGGCAAATCAGCGGAGCCTGTCGATCCTCGAGCGAAGCGCCTTCCGCGAGATCGGCGAGCGACTGCGCAAGGACAGTGCTGCCGAGGAGCGCGTCCCCCAAGCCGACAAGCAGCCCGGTGCGGCCACCGCCGGCGAGGACACGGCGACGGTGAAGGAACCGGCCAACGAAGCGAGGGCCGACGCAAGCCGGCCGCTTCCGCCTGACGCGGCGAAGCACGACGATTCCACGCGGGAAGCGAGCCCGGCTTCCGCACCGGACGTCTCGGCAGTCGACGACGCGAAGGCCGATGCGGAGACCGCGGAGGCGCAGACCGAGGCTGAGGACCAGGAAGACCTGGCGCGGCTCGACGGCATCGATGACGCCGCCGGGACGGGCGCCACCGGCCAGACCGGGACCTCGGCCATCTCCGGCTCGCTGCTCGACTATGCCGATGAGGAGAAATCCGCCGAGGAAATCGGGGGCGCGTCGGTTTCCCAGCCCGAACAGGCGGAGGACTCCCTGCAGGCCGCCGAACATGCCGCCGCGCAGCCGCGGCAGCCGGTCGAACAGCCTGCGGCGCAGAAGGCCGCGGTCGGGCAGCCTGGCCGCGATGCGACGGCCGACGATGACGGCATGACCGCCGACGATTTCCGCGATGCGCAGGACAACGAGGATTGGGCGGGCTCCGACGCGGACGCCGCCCCGGCCGCGGAAGAAGCGGCGGCGCGGGCGCGGCCGCGCCTCGACGTGCCGCCGCTCAAACTGTCGGGTTTCGTGCCGTCCGCCCTTTCGACCGGAGAGGAAGCCAAGGCGCCCGATACGTCCATCCTTGCCAGGCTGCCGGTGCCGCTGCTCATCCATTCGGGCGACGTGCTGCATTATGCCAATGACGCCTTCCTCGAACTCACCGGCTACGACGCGCTGGACGACCTCGCGGATGCGGGGGGGCTGGGCGCGCTCTTTGCCGATCCCTATGCCGAGGACACCGCGACGGACGAAAGCGATCACTCGCTGAAGCTCAAGACCCGCAACGGCCAGGAATTCCCGATCGATGCGCTGCTGCGCTCGGTGCCGTGGCGCGGCGGCAAGGCGCTGATGCTGGTGGTGCGGCGGTCCGGCGAGGACGACGCGGCGGCGCATTTCACCGCCGCCAATGACGAGCCGGCGCTGCAGCCGGACGTGCCGGAGCTGAAATCGCGCATCGCCGAGATGCGCACCATCATCGACACCGCCACCGACGGCGTCGTGCTGATCGGCCGCGACGGCGACATCCGCTCGATCAGCCGTCCGGCGGAAGCGCTGTTCGGTTTCGACAGCGACGAGGTCGCGGGCAAGCCGTTCGCCTCGCTGTTTGCCATAGAAAGCCAGCGCGCGGCGCGCGACTATCTCGCCGGCCTTTCGGAACCGGGCGTCGCCAGCGTGTTGAACGACGGCCGCGAGGTCATCGGCCGCGAGGCTCAGGGGCGTTTCATCCCGCTGTTCATGACCATCGGCAGGCTGCCCAACGACAGCGGCTTCTGCGCCGTGGTGCGCGACATCACGCAATGGAAGCGGGCCGAGGAAGACCTGACACAGGCGCGCGCGGTGGCCGAGCGCGCCTCCTCGCAGAAGACGGATTTCCTGGCCCGCATCAGCCACGAGATCCGCACGCCGCTCAACGCCATCATCGGCTTTTCCGAGCTGATGGTGGACGAGAAATTCGGCCCGATCACCAACGACCGCTATCGCGACTACCTGCGCGACATCAACCGGTCAGGCAATCATGTACTCGACCTCGTCAACGACCTGCTCGACATCTCGAAGATCGAGGCCGGCCAGCAGGAGATGGACTATGAGGCGGTGTCGCTCAACGATACGCTGGCCGAGACGGTGGCGATGATGCAGCCGCAGGCCAATCGCGAACGCGTCATCATCCGCTCCAGCTTCGCCTCGCGGCTGCCGGAAGTGGTGGCCGACCTGAGAAGCGTGCGCCAGATCGCCCTCAACATCCTGTCCAACGCCATCCGCTACACCCAGGCCGGCGGCCAGGTGATCGTCTCGACCGCTTACGAAGCCTCGGGCGATGTCGTCATGCGCGTGCGCGACACCGGCATCGGCATGACCCAGGCAGAGATCGAGCAGGCGCTGAAGCCGTTCAAGCAGATCAACGCGTTGAAGCGCGGACGCGGCGACGGCACCGGCCTAGGCCTGCCCCTCACCAAGGCCATGGTGGAAGCGAACCGCGCCCGTTTCGCCATCACCTCGACGCCGGGCGAAGGAACACTGGTCGAGGTCGCCTTCCCCTCGACGCGCGTGCTCGCCGAATAAGATCGTCCTGGATCGGTTCGGCCAAAGAAAAAGGCGCCCTGAAGGACGCCTTGAGAAATGGGATGCTGTCACAACGGGGGCTTGAGCTGAACCTCAGGGGACGAGGAACGGGATTTCTCCCTCAAGTTACACGCGACTATCGGGGTCGTCCCTTAACAACTCCTTACCGGGTCGCGAAAAAATTTACGAATGTGTACCACCCGTGAAATCTAGGTAAATTCGCCAGACAGATTTCGTTAACCACTCCATTTTCTATCTCGACGCAATTCCGGACGGAAAACCGCTGCACACTTTTCCTGGAATTGCTCTAGCTCGCCAGTTGCGGCAGGTCGCGGAACAGCTCCAGCGCTTCCGGGTTGGCGAGCGCTTCCTTGTTCTTCACGGCGCGGCCGTGGACCACGTCGCGCACCGCGAGCTCGGTGATCTTGCCGGACTTGGTGCGCGGGATGTCGGTGACGGCGACGATCCTGGCCGGCACGTGGCGCGGGCTGGCGCCGGTGCGGATCCTGGCGCGGATGCGCTTTTCCAGATCCTCGTCCAGAACAATGCCCGTGGCCAGCCGCACGAACAGCACGACACGGACATCATTGTCGAAATCCTGGCCGATGCAGAGCGCCTCGAGGATTTCCGGCATCTGCTCGACCTGGTTGTAGATCTCGGCCGTGCCGATCCTCACCCCGCCCGGATTGAGCGTGGCGTCGGAACGGCCATGAATGATCATGCCGCCATGGGCCGTCCATTCGGCGAAATCGCCATGGCACCAGACATTGTCGAAACGCTCGAAATAGGCGGCATGATACTTCTTGCCTTCAGGATCGTTCCAGAAGCCGACCGGCATCGACGGGAAGGCTTTCGTGCAGACAAGCTCGCCCTTTTCCTGCCGGACAGGCTTGCCGTCGTCGTTCCAGACGTCGACCGCCAGACCAAGGCCGGCGCCCTGGATCTCGCCGGTCCAGACCGGCTCGGTCGGTACGCCAAGCACGAAGCAGGACACGATATCGGTGCCGCCCGAGATCGAGGCCAGATGCACGTCCTTCTTGATGCCGTCATAGACGAAGCGGAAATCCTCCGGCGACAGCGGCGAGCCGGTGGAAGAGATGGTGCGCACGCTCGACAGATCGTGACTCGCGATCGGCCTCAGGCCGGCCTTGCGAACCGAATCGATGAACTTCGCCGAGGTGCCGAAATAGGTCATCTTCTCGGCATCGGCGAAATCGAACAGCACATTGCCGTCGGGGTAGAAAGGCGAGCCGTCGTAGAGCAGAAGCGTCGCGCCGGAAGCGAGGCCCGAGACCAGCCAGTTCCACATCATCCAGCCACAGGTGGTGAAATAGAACAGACGATCGCCGTCGAGCAGGCCGGCATGCAGGCGATGCTCCTTGACGTGCTGGATCAGCGTGCCGCCCGCCGAATGGACGATGCATTTCGGGATGCCGGTGGTGCCCGAGGAAAACAGGATGTAGAGCGGATGCGCGAAGGGCAGCCGCTCGAAGCTGACGGTCTTCACCGCAAAGGGCGAGAGCGCATCTTCGAGCGCGGTTGCCTTGTCGATGGTGGCGGCGACGTCCTGAGAGGTGCCGAGATAGTCGACGATGAGCACCTTGCGCACGCTCGCAAGTTTCTCGGCCACGGCGCGGACCTTGTCGGCCACCTCGATCGCCTTGCCGTTGTACCAATAACCGTCCGGCGCGATGAAGACGACCGGCTCGATCTGGCCGAAGCGGTCGAGCACGCCCTGCTCGCCGAAATCGGGAGAGCATGACGACCAGACAGCGCCGATCGAGCTTGCCGCCAGCATCGCCGCGATCGTCTCGGGCATGTTCGGCATCATGGCGGCGATGCGGTCGCCGGCCTTGACACCGAGCGACAGCAAGAGCTGCTGCAGCCGCGAGGTCAGCGCGTGGAGCTCGTTCCAGGAGAGCCGGCGCTCGACCTTGTCCTCGCCGCGAAAGACGATAGCCGGGCCGCCGCCGGTCCTCTGCAAAAGGTTCTCGGCAAAATTGAGCCTGGCGTCGGGGAAGAAGCTGGCGCCGGGCATCCGCTCGCCGTCGACGAGGCCCCGCTCGCCCTTGTCGCCGACAAGCCCGCAGAAATCCCAGACCAGGCTCCAGAAGGCTTCGCGGTTGTCGATCGACCAGCGATGAAGTTCGGCATAGCCGGAGAAGGAAATCGCGGCCTTTGCTTCCGCGGCCTTCATGAACGCGGTTAGAGGCGCCGCGTCGATGCGCTCTTGCGTCGGGGTCCACAAAGGTGTGTCGGTGGCCATGATCGCTCCTCCCAAAGCGCGTCCCGTTCGAGCCAGTTAAGCTCATCGTCGCCTATGCCATCGTCCCAGAAACGGCGCGCGATTGCGGATCGGGATCGTGCAGTCCGCTTATGCATATTGCAGCGCAGCAGAGCAAGATTTTGTTCGGTCGGTCCATGGTCGCCGCCGCGCAAATGCCATCGCAAGGCCATAAAGACTTGAAAAGCGTCGGCGCTCGGTTACACCCGTCGGGCGATTTTGTCGGCAACGAAAGCATACGGGGCGAAATGCCATCATCTCTGATCCGGCGCGGGGTATGGGCGATCGGCGTTGCCGTGCTCATCATCGCGCTCGCGGTCGCGGCGCTGCCGCTGATTGCCTCGACCCGCATCGTGCGCGACCGCATCGCCTGGGAATTGAGCGCCTGGAGCGGCTTCAGGGTGACGATCGACGGCTCGCCGCGCATCGAGGTGTGGCCGAAGTTCCGGGCCATCCTCAGCGACGTGACGCTGTCGCAATGGACGGAGACCGAAACACCGCCGGTGGTCGAGGCCGACCGCGTGGAAGTCGATCTCTCAGCCATGGCGGCCTTGCAGGGCAACGTCGCCTTCTCGACCGCAAGGCTGGTGCGCCCGACGATCAGGGTCCAGCGCATGGCGAACGGCTTCTATCTGCCGCCGCTTCCGACCGGAGGGCGCATCACGCGCTCGATCGACACCGCGCGCGGCGTGGTCACCGCCAACCCGCAGAAGCCGGATCTCGGCAGATTGCCGTCCGATCCGTTCGGCACCGTGGAATTCCGCGATGGCCGTGTGGTGACTTCGGTTGACGGCAAGGACAGCGAAATCCTCAGCAGCCTGAACGGCCAGGTGAACTGGGAAGCGATGAACAGCGATGCGTCGATGACCGCGACCGGCATCTGGCGCGGCGAAAGCGTGCAGGTCGATTTCTCCTCGACAAAGCCGCTGGTGTTGTTTGCCGGGGGCGCGGCGCCCGTCACCTTCTCCTTCAAGGCGGCGCCCGCGACATTCTCCTTCGACGGAACGGCATCGATGTCGGACAATGCCTATCTGGACGGCCAGGCAAAATTCGCCGCGCCGTCGCTGCGGCGCGTGCTGGAATGGTCGCAGGCCGGCATCGCGCCGGGCGCTGCGATCGGCGCCGTCTCGGTCAGCAGCAAGGTGAACGCCTCGGCGGGACGCGCGAAGTTCGAGAACACCACGGTCACGCTCAACAACAATCCGGGCATGGGAGCGCTGGATTTCTCCTTTGCCGAGGGACGCCCGGTGATTGCCGGCACGCTCGCCTTCGACACGCTGGATCTGAGATCCTTCCTGTCGGCCTTCACGCCTGTCGTGCCCACCGGCGAGGCCGGCCCCGGCGACATCGACACCAGCTTCGCCGACCGCATCAACCTCGACCTCAGGCTGTCGGCGGCGCATGCCACGGCTGGACCGGTGCAGCTTGCCGACGTCGCGGCGACCGCGCAGGTCAAGAACGGCCTTGCCGTCTTCGACATATCCGACGCGTCGGCCTTCAACGGCACCATCCAGAGCAGCCTGCGCTTCGACCGCAAGCCGGAAGGCACGCAGGTCGAGATGCGGCTCCTGGCGTCGGACGTGGATACGGGTGCCTTTGCCACGGCGGCGGGAATGACGCGGCTGGTGCCGGCCGGCACCGGCACGGTATCGGTCATCCTCAAGGGCCCGGGCAAGGCCTGGAATTCCATCTTCGAGAATGCCGACGGATCGTTCTCGGCGACGTTCGGGCCGGGCACGCTCAACGGGCTAGACCTGCCGGCCTTCCTCAAGCGCAACCAGCAAGGCGGCTTCTTCGCGCTCGACGACGTCGCCAACGGTTCGCTGCCGATCGACGGCGCCGAGATCAAGGCAAGCATTTCGAAGGGCGTGGCGCGCCTGGACAAGGCCGAGATCAATGCGCAGAAATACAAGATCTGGCTGTCCGGCATCGCCTCCTATGTCGGGCGCGGGCTGGCGCTCTCGGGCGGCGTGATGCCCAGCGGACAGCCGCCGCAGCAGTCCCAACAGGCCAACGGTCAGGCGGCCAGCCCTCCTGCCCCTCCGCCGAACCAGTCGCTGTTCTTCGTCGGCGGCAACTGGAGCGCGCCGTTCATCTCGCCGATCGCTCCCGGCGTTTCAGGCCAGTAAGGCGGGGCGCAAAGCGTCCCCGCCCCGCTCCTCACTCAGCCGCGCTGTGCGGCCTGTTCGTCGAGCTGGCGCTGGATCTCGCGGCGCTTGTTGGCGATCGAGGCGATGATGACGCCGATCGCCACCACCGCGATCAGGATCGTGCAGGCGGCGTTGATTTCCGGGGTCACACCGAGACGCACCTGGCTGTAGATCTTCATCGGCAGCGTGGTGGCGCCGGGACCCGAGGTGAAGCTCGCGATGACCAGATCGTCCAGCGAAAGCGTGAAAGCCAGCATCCAGCCGGAGATGATCGCCGGCAGGATGACCGGCAAGGTGATCTGGAAGAAGGTCTTCACCGGCGGCGCGCCGAGATCCATCGCCGCCTCCTCCAGCGAGCGGTCGAAGGAGACCAGCCGCGACTGCACGACGACTGCGACGAAGCACATGGTGAAGGTGATGTGGGCGAGCGTCACCGTGAAGAAGCCGCGGTCGAGGCCGACGGCGACGAAGAGCAAAAGCAGCGAGAGCCCGGTGATGACCTCCGGCATGACCAGCGGCGCAAACACCATGCCCGAGAACAGCACCCGCCCCCTGAAGCGCGTGTAGCGGGTCAGCGTGATGGCAGCGAGCGTGCCGAGCACGGTCGCGACCGTCGCCGATATGACGCCGACGCGCGCCGTCACCCAGGTCGCGTCCATCAGGCCCTGGTTGTGGAACAGCGACACGTACCATTTGGTCGAGAAGCCGCCCCAGACGGTGACGAGCTTGGATTCGTTGAAGGAAAAGACGATCAGAAGCACGATCGGCAGATAGAGGAAGGCAAAGCCCAGCACGATCGACGTGATGTTGAAGCGGCTCCAGGTCGAGTTCATCTGCCCTGCTCCTGTGCCTTTGCCTGCGCCTGCTGGAAGAACATGATCGGAATGGTCAGCACCAGCAGCAGGATGACGGCCACCGCCGACGACACCGGCCAATCGCGGTTCGAGAAGAACTCGTTCCAGAGCGTCTTGCCGATCATCAGCGTCTGCGAGCCGCCGAGGAGGTCGGGGATGACGAACTCGCCGACCGCCGGGATGAACACCAGCAGGCAGCCGGCGACGACGCCGGGCAACGACAGCGGGAAAGTAATCTTCCAGAAGGCGCCCGTCGGCGGACAGCCGAGGTCTTGGGCTGCTTCGATCAGCGAATAATCCATCTTCTCCAGCGAGGAATAGAGCGGCAGCACCATGAAGGGCAGGTAGGAATAGACGATGCCGATGAAGATCGCG
Source organism: Mesorhizobium sp. M2C.T.Ca.TU.002.02.1.1 (assembly GCF_003997225.1). NCBI lineage: Bacteria > Pseudomonadati > Pseudomonadota > Alphaproteobacteria > Hyphomicrobiales > Phyllobacteriaceae > Mesorhizobium > Mesorhizobium sp. M2C.T.Ca.TU.002.02.1.1. Next base: position 2,348 of record NZ_RZTO01000115.1, on the reverse strand, counting down.
GTGTAGGTGTTGAGGATCACCAGCGGCTGGCTGATCAGGCCCGTGGCGAGCAGAACCTGATTGAGCAGACCCTCGGGCTTCAGGATACCGATCCAGGCGTAGACGCGGATCAGAAACGAGGTCCAGAACGGCAGGATCACCAGCATCAGCAGGGTCGGACGGATCGTGGCCGGCGCGCGCGCCATGCCATAAGCGATCGGATAGCCGACGATCAGCGTGAGTATCGTCGAGATGCCCGCGATGATCAGGCTCGTCACATAGGCGTTGAAATACAGCGCATCCTGAGTGAGCCAGGTGTAGTTGTCGAAGTTGAGCTCGCGGAATCCGGCGAGGAATCCCGCCACACCATCCTTGAAGTCGAGCACCGGCGTATAGGGCGGCATCGAGATCGCCGTCTGCGACAGCGAAATCTTGAACACGATGATGAAGGGGACGAGGAAGAAGAACAGCAGCCAGAGATAGGGGATGATGATGACGAGGCGGTTGACGAAGCTCGCCGCCAGCCTGGCCGGCAGTGTCGCGGTTTCAGTCGGTGGCGCGGCGGTCGCTGCGATATCGGTCATCTCAGCCTCCTACCTTGTCAGCACGACGCCGGCGTCGGGCCGAAACGAGACCCAGGCGCGATCGTTCCAGGTCAGCGGATCCTCGGTGATGCGCGAGGCGTTCAGAGCGCTCGCCCGCACGATCTGCCCGTCGTCGAGCTTGATGTGATAGACGGTCATGTCGCCGAGATAGGCGACGTCGTAGACCTCGCCTTCCAGCGCGTTGACGGCATCGGCCGGCTTTTTCGAGGAAACCTTGATCTTCTCCGGCCGGATCGCGAAGACGATGTCGGAGCCGGCGGCGGCGTGGCCGCCATTGTCGACGACGATCTGCGCCCCGGTCGCGCCGGTGATACGCGTGGTGCTCGCCGTGCGCTCGGCGACCTTGCCCTCGAACATGTTCACGTTGCCGACGAAATGCGCCACGAAACGCGAGGTCGGCGCCTCGTATATCTCGGCAGGTGTGGCGACCTGCATCACCTCGCCCTTGTCCATGATGGCGATGCGGTCGGCCATGGTCATGGCCTCTTCCTGGTCATGCGTGACGACGACGAAGGTAAGGCCGAGTTCCTGCTGCAGGTCCATCAGTTCGAACTGGGTTTCCTCGCGCAGCTTCTTGTCCAAAGCGCCGAGCGGTTCGTCGAGCAGCAGAACCTTCGGTCGCTTGGCGACCGAGCGGGCAAGCGCCACGCGCTGGCGCTGGCCGCCCGAGAGCTGGTGCGGCTTGCGTTTGGCGAACTGCTCGAGCTTGACCAGCTTCAGCATCTCGGCGACGCGCTTGTCGATATCGGGCCCAGGCATGCCTTCCTGCTTGAGGCCGAAGGCGATGTTCTTCTCCACCGTCATATGCGGGAACAGCGCGTAGGACTGGAACATCATGTTGACCGGCCGCTTGTAGGGCGGGATGCCGCGCAGGTCCTGCCCGTCGAGCAGGATGCGGCCCGCCGTCGGCTCCTCGAAGCCGGCGAGCATCCTCAGCAGCGTCGACTTTCCGCAGCCGGAAGCGCCGAGCAGGGCGAAGAATTCACGCTCGAAGATGGTCAGCGACAGATTGTTGACGGCGGTGAAGTCACCGAACTTCTTGGTGACCTTGTCGAACTGGATATATGGCTTGGCATTCGGGTCGTTCCATGGCGCGAAGTCCCTGCGGATGCTGCCAAGCGATTTCATAATCCCCACTCCGTTACTTTTTTGAATTCCCCAAAAGAAAGCGACCCCGGCAGTTGGCTGCCGGGGCCGCGTCTCGATGCTTATTGGCCGGTGACGATCTTGGTCCAGGTGCGCGTGATGACGCGCTGTGTCTTGGGATCGTATGGCGCAACCGTGTACAGCTTCTTCGTCGTCTCTTCGTCCGGATAGACTGAAGGATCTTCCAGGATCGCCTTGTCAATGAACTGCTGCGAAGCCTTGTTGCCGTTGGCATAGAGCACGTAGTTCGACGACTTGGCGATGACTTCGGGCGTCATCATGTAGTTGATGAACTCGAGCGCGTCGGCGACATGCGGCGCGTCCGCGGGGATCGCCATCTGGTCGAACCACATCTGGGCGCCTTCCTTCGGCACCGAATAACCGATCTCGACCCCCTGCTTGGCTTCCTCGGCGCGGTTGCGCGCCTGGAAGACGTCGCCCGACCAGCCGATCGCCAGGCAGATGTCGCCGTTCGCCAAAGCGTTGATGTATTCGGACGAATGGAACTTGCGGACATAGGGCCGGACCTTCAGCAACGCCTCCTCGGCCTTGGAAATGTCGTCGGGCGAGGTGCTGTTGGGATCGAGTCCGAGATATTTCAGCGCCGCGGGAATGATG
>NZ_RZTO01001159.1:0-1432 GCF_003997225.1 Mesorhizobium sp. M2C.T.Ca.TU.002.02.1.1 | reverse complement strand
GGGTGAGGGTGAGTCACCCCTGCGACGGGGTAAACCTTGCCACCAGCGTATGGCTCTCCGCCGGATAGACAAACCGCACGTGAGTCACCGGGTGCTCGGCGCTCCAGGTGCGGCGCTCGACCACCAGGCAGGGCGCGCCCGGATCGATGTCGAGCGCGTCGGCGATTGCCTCGTCCGCCGCCATGGCGCGGATGCGGTGCTCGGCCTCGCTCCACGGCACGCGGCCGATCAGCCAGGGGCCTGGCGCGATCTCGAGGAATTCCTCCTCGGCCGCCTCGGCCACGGCGGAGAGGTTGATCAGCCGCTGCTCGAGCGCGAACGGCCGTTCGCCGGCAAAATGCAGCCCTTCCAGCGCGAGCACCGGACCAGACGCGTTGAGCCCGAGAAGCGCCCGATCCTCGGCGCTGCTGCGCCGCTTCAGGCGCTCCAGCCGCTCATAGCGATAGGGCAGGCCGAGCGCCTCGACCTCGATCCTGATGTCGTGCAGCTCCAGCACCGCCGCCTGCGACTGCGGCTGGCGGACGAAACTGCCGGAACGGCGGCGACGCTCAATGAGCCCCGCCTTGGCCAGCTGCGACAGCGCCTTGTTCACCGTCATGCGCGAGCAATTGTACTGAGCCGTCAGCTCGTGCTCGAAGGGGATGCGATGTCCAGGCGCCCAAGCGCCCGACAGGATCTTTTCACGGATGTCGGACAAGATGCGCTGGTGCAGCGACAGGATCTCGCCGCCCTCGACATCGTCTGTCTCGACCAGGCTCATCGGATGGATCCTGCTTCAGCCTTGCGACAATGCGGTCATGACTTCGCGGAACCGCGCGGCGACAGCCTCGCGCTTCGCATGCCGGCCGCCGCTGACCTGTTTCCTGCCATGCACCCACACGCAATCGACCGTGCCGCCATTGGCGAAAATCCAGGCATCGAGAATCGCGTCGCCCGCCTTGCCGGCCAGCGATGGATGGTTTTGGTCGATCGAGACGAGATCGGCAGGGCCGCCGGTGGCAATCTGTGAAGGACCTGCCCCAAGCGCCCGACTGCCGCCATCAAGCGCCGCATCGAACAGCGCCCGTCCCGTCGAGCCGCCGGCGCGGGCCAGCACGTTGCGGGCGCGGTGGGCAAGGCGTTGCGAATATTCGAGCTGCCGAAGCTCGTCCGGCAGGCCGATCAGCACATTGGAATCGGAGCCGACGCCGAAGCGGCCGCCATGCTCGATGAAGAGCGGGGCCGCGAAAGTGCCGTCGCCGAGATTGGCCTCGGTGATCGGACAGAGCCCGGCAATCGCGCCGCTCTTCGCCATCGCAACCGTTTCGGCCTCGGTCATATGCGTGGCGTGGATCAGGCACCAGCGTTGGTCCACCTTTGCATTGGCGAGCAGGAATTCGACCGGGCGCTTGCCCGACCAGGCGATGCAGTCTTCAACTTCCTTCACCTGTTC
>NZ_RZTO01001158.1:0-1434 GCF_003997225.1 Mesorhizobium sp. M2C.T.Ca.TU.002.02.1.1 | reverse complement strand
GCCCTAGATGCATTTGTTGGCCGACGACACCATCGCCTCGTAGCGGATCTCGTTGACGTCCAGCGGGATGGCGCCGAAGGCGCTCATGGAATCGATGAGCAACTTGCGGCCGTTGGCATAGACGGCCTCCGATATCTCGGCGACCGGGTTGAGGATGCCGGAGCTGGTCTCGCAATGGATGGCGATCACATGGGTGATCGCGGGATCGGCCCTAAGCGCCGCCGCCACCTCCTCGCCGCGCGGCGGCAGGTAATCGCCCTTGTCGATCAGCGCATAGGCGCGGCCGATATATTGCATCGTCTGCGCGGCGCGCAGCCCGTAGGCGCCATTGGCCAGAACCAGCACCTTGCCGTCCTTCGGCACGAAGGAGCCGAGCATGGCCTCGACGCAGAAGGAGCCGCTGCCCTGCATCGGTACACAGTCGAATTCGTCTCTGGCGTCGCCGGTCAACGCCAGAAGGCGGCGGCGCAGGTCGGCTGTCATGGCGCGGAAATCGCCGTCCCAGGAGCCCCAGTCGCGCAGCATCGCCTGCTTGACGGCGTAAGCCGTGGTGAGCGGGCCGGGCGTCAGCAGATAAGGTTCACCGAGCGCCGGCGCGTCCAACGGCTTGGTCGCCGCAAATTTCGTCTCAGCGAGCATGCTGCCCTCCCCACTTCGATCCTGTCATCGGAATATGACAGTCATTCTCGGTGGGCATGACATATTTGTAAAATCGTTATTTTGTATTGATGTATCGATCTGATCGATGATACGAACTTTACGCATAAACGCCACTTCGGAGAGCACCCGCATGCGTTACGTGCAGCTCAGGGCCTTTCACCAGGTAGCCATTTCCGGCGGCTTCTCGCGTGCCGCGGAGGCGCTTTTCCTGACCCAGCCGGCGATTTCGGACCAGGTGCGCAAGCTCGAGGAAGAATATGACGTGCTGCTGTTCAACCGGAACAAGAAGCAGGTCACGCTGACCACGCAGGGCCAGAGGCTACTCGAGATCACCCACCGCATGTTCGAGACCGAGCAGCAGGCGCTGGAACTTTTGACAGAGTCGCGCGCGCTGCGTTCCGGCACGTTGCGCATCGTTGCCGACGCGGCGCATCACCTGCTGCATATCCTCGGCGCCTTTCGCGCCCGTTACCCCGGCGTCCAGGTGTCCGTGCGCTCCGGCAATACGGAGACCGTGATCAGCAGCCTTTACAGCTACGAAGCCGACATCGGCGTTCTCGGCGAGATGCCCGGGGGCCGCGATTTTGAGATGCTGAGACTCAACTCGACGCCGATCATCGCCTTCGTGTCCGCCGATCATCCGCTTTCAGACAGGAAATCGCTAACGCTCGGACAGCTCGCGCAGGAACCGCTGGTGATGCGCGAGCACGGTTCCAAGACACGCAAGAAGCTGGAGGATCTCGCCACGTCTTCGAATATCGAGCTCAAACCGGC
>NZ_RZTO01001157.1:0-1434 GCF_003997225.1 Mesorhizobium sp. M2C.T.Ca.TU.002.02.1.1 | reverse complement strand
GAAGAAGGAAGAGGCCAAGCCCGGCGCCACGCTGTCGATTGGCCGCGTCGGCAAGGTGACGCTCGACGACACCAACTCGGCCGCGATGGCTCCGCCCTTCCAGTTCGACAAGACCAACATCGAGAAGTTCTCCAAGATCTATTGATCCTTCTCGACTCCAAGCTCATGCGGCGGGACAATTGTCCCGCCGCATCCTCAAACGGACCTTCTCTCAGGGCCTGATACGGATATGGACACGACAGCCCAGCGCAAACAGGAGACACAGCGGCCCGAGCCCTCTGGCCTCTCCCAAAGCGCCTCTCCGCGCCTGACGCTCACAGGCATCTCGAAAAGTTTCCCGGGCGTGCGCGCCCTGCACAATGTCAGCCTGTCGCTCTATCCCGGGCAGGTGACGGCGCTGATCGGCGAGAACGGCGCCGGCAAGTCGACGCTGGTCAAGATCATGACCGGCATCTACCAGCCCGATTCAGGCGAGATCGGCATCGACGGCCAAGTCACGACGCTGCCCAGCGCGCACGCCGCCTTCGGCCACGGCATCACCGCCATCCATCAGGAAACCGTGCTGTTCGACGATTTGTCGGTCGCCGAGAACATCTTCCTCGGCCACGCGCCGCACACCCGCTTCGGCACCATCGACTGGCGCACCATGCGCAAAAATGCCCGCGAGGTGCTGGAGACAATGCGCGCGGGCCATATCGACGCCGACGCAAGGCTGAAGGACCTCGGCATCGCCAACAAGCATCTGGTCGCCGTCGCCCGCGCCATGTCGATCGATGCCCGTATCGTCATCATGGACGAGCCGACGGCCGCTCTTTCGATGAAGGAGATCGAGGAGCTTTTCCTGCTGATCGAATTCCTGAAGAGCGAAGGCAAGGCGGTGCTCTTCATCAGCCACAAGTTCGACGAGATCTACCGCATCGCCGACCGCTACACCGTCTTCCGCGACGGCGAGATGGTGGGCGAAGGGCTGCTCAAGGATGCCGGCCAGAACGAGATCGTGCGCATGATGGTCGGCCGCAACGTCGACCACATCTTCCCGCAGCGCGAGCCGAAGATCGGCGCGCCGGTGCTCTCCGTCTCCGGCCTGTCGCATCCGACCGAGTTCGACGACATCGGCTTCGAATTGCGCAAGGGCGAGATCCTCGGCTTCTACGGACTGGTCGGCGCCGGGCGCAGCGAGGTCATGCAGGCGATTGCCGGCATCACCCGCACGAGCCGTGGCGCCATCTCGCTCGACGGTCAGACGATCGCGCCGAAATCGGCCGCCGATTCCATCGAGGCCGGCATCGTCTATGTGCCGGAGGAACGCGGCAAGCAGGGCGTGGTGATCGGCCTGCCGATCTTCCAGAACGTGTCGCTGCCATCGCTCAAGCGCACCTCGAAATCCGGCGTGCTGAGGCTTGCGGAAGAGTTCTCGCTCGCCCGCTCCTACAC
>NZ_RZTO01001156.1:0-1435 GCF_003997225.1 Mesorhizobium sp. M2C.T.Ca.TU.002.02.1.1 | reverse complement strand
GTATCGACATGCAATCCGGCACCATCACCGGCACGGTGGACCAAGGCGACGGCGCGGATTCCTTCATCATCGGCGCCGGCACCGTCGCCGGCAACGTCCAGCAGGGCGCGGGCATCGACGATTTCAACATGAGCGGCGGCCAGATCGGCTCGCTCAACCAGGGCGACGGCCTCGACACGTTCACCATGAGCGGCGGACGCATCGTCGATTTCTTCGACGACGGCGACCATGCGGTGATGACCGGCGGCCGCATCGGCCGCGTCAACATGAAGCTCGACCAGAACTACTTCAACATGTCGGGTGGCATCATCGACCGCAACCTCGTCACCGGCTTCGACAAGGACACCATCATCCTTTCCGGCGGCACCATCGGCGGCAACATCAGCGTCAGCGGCGGCAACGATAGTGTCACGATCACCGGCGGCACGGTCGGCGGCGACGTGCTGATGAGCTTCGGCTCCGACAGTTTCGTCTGGGACGGCGGCGGCATCATCTATGGCAATGTCGATCTCGGCGCCGACAACGACACGGCCAAGCTCACCAACCTCACCAACGCCAATCTCGGCGGCACCAAAACGCTCAACGGCGGTCTCGGTACCGACACGCTCACCTTCGACAACGTCAAGCTGAACGGCATCGCCAGGGTCCAGAACTGGGAAACCATCGACGCCACCAACGACACGCAATTGACATTGGACGGCAACCTGGTGCTGGGCGACTCGGGCACGGGCACCGGCAAGATCAACGTCGACCAGGCAAGCACGCTCTATGGCGGTGGCTTCAATGCCTCGATCCAGGCCTTCACGTCGGGGCAGCTGGCCGAGGTCTTCAATGCCGGCCGCATCGATCTGACCAACGGCAATACGGGCGCCACCGACCGGCTGACCATCAATGGCAATTATACCGGGCTTGGCGGCCTGCTGCTGATCCAGACCGAGCTTGGCGACGATTCTTCCGCCTCCGACAGACTCGTGCTGTCGGGCGGCACCGCCTCCGGCTCTACCGGCATCGCCGTCGTCAATGTCGGCGGCGCCGGCGCCGAGACGACGGCGGACGGCATCATGGTCGTGCAGGCAGTCAACGGCGCCACGTCGAGCGCCAACGCCTTCGCGCTCGACGCTCCGGTCGCGGCCGGCGCCTTCGAATACTACCTGTTCAAGGGTGGCGTCAGCGCCGGCAGCGCGGAGAACTGGTATCTGCGCTCCGCGCTGATCACGCCGACATCGCCGGCTGCCGCGCCTGGAGCGCTGGAGCCGGCGTCGCAACCGGAGCCCGTGGCGCCGGAAACCGAGCCGCCGCCGCCGCCGTCGGATCTGCCGCCGGTGCCGGTGCCGACCGATGGCGATGCCAACAATCCGCCGGTCGATCCGACGCCGCCGGTGCAGGCCAGCGATCCCGAACCCGAGGCGCCGCCAGCTCCGCCCGAGGCGCCGCC
>NZ_RZTO01001155.1:0-1435 GCF_003997225.1 Mesorhizobium sp. M2C.T.Ca.TU.002.02.1.1 | reverse complement strand
GCCATGATGTACTGGGTCAGGTCGTTGGTGCCGATCGAGAAGAACGCCACTTCCTTTGCCAAAGCCGGCGCGATCAGAACGGCGGCGGGCGTCTCGATCATCACGCCGAGTTCGAAGCCAGCATACGGCACGCCCTCCGCCTTCAATTCAGCCGCGCATTCGTCGACCAGCGTGCGGGTGCGCGTGATCTCGGCGATCTCCGAAACCATCGGCAGCATCACCTTGATGTTGCCGTGCACGGCGGCCCTGAGCAGCGCCCGCAGCTGGCGCTTGAAGATGTCGGGACGGTCCAGGCACATGCGGATGCCGCGCCAGCCGAGGAAAGGATTTTCCTCGTCGGGGAATTCGATGCCGGCGATCGGCTTGTCGCCGCCGATGTCGAGCGTGCGCACGATGACCGAATGCGGCGCAAAAGCCTTGGCCAGCGCGCTGTAGGTCTCGGCCTGCATGTCCTCCGACGGCAGGTGCATGTGGCGCATGAAGAGCAGTTCGGTGCGGAACAGGCCGACGCCCATGGCGCCGGCTTCCTGCGCCGCCTCGATCTCCTCCAGCGAGCCGATATTGGCCGCGACCTCGATCACCGTGCCGTCGGCGCGGGTAGGCGTCACGCCCTTGAACACTTTCAGCCCGGCGCGCTCCTGCGCCGCGGCTTCGACACGCCGGGCGAAATCCGCACGCGCGGTCTCATCCGGATCGGCGATCACATGCCCGGCATTGCCGTCGATCGCCACCTGACTGGCGGTGCGCAGTTCGTTGACCTTGTCGCCGAGACCCAGCACGGCCGGGATGCCGTGCGAGCGGGCGATGATGGCGATGTGCGAGGTGGCGCCGCCATGGCCGCAGACCACGCCGCCGATGCGCTTCAGGGGGGCGCGCGCAAGGTCCCAGGCGCCGATGTCGTCGGCGATCAGGATCGCGCCCTGCGGTATGGTTTCCAGGCTGACCTCGTCCTGGCCGAGCAGCACCAGGCAGATCTGCCGGCCGACGGCATGGACGTCGTCGGCCCGGGCGTTGAGATAGTGGTCGTCGACGGCGCTGAAATCGGCGGCGATGGTGGCCGACGCCGCGATGACCGCCGAGACCGCGTCGTCACCGCCTTTGATCAGCCTTTCGACTTCGCCGGTCAGGCTGTCGTCGGCGGCGATGTCGCGCAGCGCCGCGACGATGCCACGGTCGCCGGCGGAGAGATTGTTCTCGGCAAGCGTGCGGTCCATGCGTGTCTGGACGCTGGCGACGGCGCCGCGGAAGCGCTCGAGCTCACCTTCGATCTCATCGCCCTGCAGTCGCCTGCCCGGTCCCTCGATCTCCGGCGGGAAATGGGCGAAGGCCGGCCCGATCGCCACACCCTCACTGGCGGCGACGCCTTGAAGTTTCAGGGTTCCGTCCGCCGTCGCGGCGTCAGGCGGCGCGGTCTCGGAAGCGGGCGCCGCAACCT
>NZ_RZTO01001154.1:0-1435 GCF_003997225.1 Mesorhizobium sp. M2C.T.Ca.TU.002.02.1.1 | reverse complement strand
GAGCGCGGTGGCGCTGCCGCCTCTGGGCAGTTTCGTCGGCAGGGTTGGCTGACGGTTGATCTACTGGACGAGCACCGAACGCCCGCAGGTCGCGCCGGTCACGCGCACATCGGCCTCGCCGACATGGACGCCCAGAGCTCCAAGCACGTTGTAGAGAAGGTCGTCCACCGGCGCGGTCACGCCGTTGAGCAGCGTCGTCACCGCCGGCTTCACCGTGCCGAGCAGGGCGGTCACATCGAGGCCTAGCCCCAGCGCATTGATCGAAAGCGACAGGTTGTTGACCAGCGATGTCGTGAGCGACTGCGTCAGGTTCTTCGTCGACACCGTCTTGATCGCCTTGTTGGCGATGTCGGTAGCGTTGTAGGTCAGTGTGGTCGGCGTCATGTTGGTGGCCGAGAAGGCCGACGATCCGGTGATCTGCAGTAGATTGAGGTTGATCAGCAACAGCTTGAGGCTGACATCCGCGATCTCCGCGTCCGAGAAGGATTGCGGCTTGGTGAAGTCGGCGAAACCGCTGGCGCTGCTGTTTGCCAGATGAGCCTCGACGACACCCGGCTGCGCTGCGATCGAGACCTTGATGCTGGTGGGGCCGGTCGGGCAGGTGATATCGGTCAGCTTGGCCTCGGCATAGGCGACCTCGACATTGAGCGGCAGGTTGACGGCAAGCAGGTTGATGCCGCCGCCGAGATTGGAATTGCCGAGCGTGACGCTGGCGTTGAGCTTGATGCGGGTCTGGGCCGTGCGCCCCACGGTGCCTGCCTCTCCCACCGCCAGCCAGGCCGAGTTCTGCATCGGCTCGCCGATGGCGATCGCAAGCGTCGTCGATGCCAGCCCCGGTATGGTGGCGCCGAGATTGACCGCGACCTGGTTCGTGCCGTTGGCCAGGGCGGCGGCCGCGGTGAGCATGCTGAGCGCGCTGGCATCGACCGACAGCCCGGCGGGTTTCTGCCCGAGGCCGAGATCGCCGACGGAGCCGAGATCGATGAGGGTGCTGAGCGGAATCTTCACGGTGTTGGTGGCGCTGGAGGCCATGGTCTGCAGGGCGATCTTGGCGGTGCGGTCCAGTCCCGGCACATTGGCCATGGCGGTGGCGATCTGGCCGATCGTCGCCTTGGAGGCGAGCACGTCCGAATAGCTCACACCGGTCAGATGCAATTGCGTTGCCAGCGCATCGGTGAACGAAAGAACGTCGACATCGGCCGACACCAGTGAATTGTAATCCATCACGCTGAGCGAGATGTTGCCGCCGAGAAGGCCGCCGAGAAGCGCGTTGAGAATGCCGCCATTGAGGCTGGCAAGCCGCGAGCCGACCGAAAAAGCCGCTTGCGGCTGCGCGCTGGCGATTGCCGTCGTGCCGAGAGTGGGCGGCGCCATGATCGAGCCGGCGAAATAGAGCGTGCCCTGCTTCTTCAGCGACACCTGCACGGCATTGTAG
>NZ_RZTO01001153.1:0-1435 GCF_003997225.1 Mesorhizobium sp. M2C.T.Ca.TU.002.02.1.1 | reverse complement strand
CAGCCTGACCGGCAGCTTCTTGCCGGCCGCTTTCACCATGATGCCGCCGGCCTTGTTGATGTCGGCAACGGCCTGCTCATAGGCCCATTTCTGCTCCTTGCCGTCGCCGGCCAGCGGCCCGGTAAGCGAGATCGGCGCGCCGATGACGATCTCGTCGCCGGCGGCATTGGCGACGAGCGTTCCGCCGAGCCCAAGTGCCGAGGACAGCAAAAGGCCGGCCAGCATTCCCTTCAGACTGATTTCCATTGTCATCCTCCCAGGTTTTTCATCGGGCCGATCCTCCCAAGGCGAGGCCCGCATCCATTCGTGCCGACGCCTCAGCCCATCGCGGCCGCGACCAGCCTGGTGTCGGTGAACTGCTCGAAACTCACGGCCTTGCCGTCGCGCATCTCCCAGACATGGACGACGCGCGCCGTCATCGGCTTGCCAGTCTTCCTGTAGGTGCCCGAATAGGTGCCGATGCCGACTATGGTGGAGCCGCCGTCGACCAGTTTCTCCAGCGCGAAGGTGTAGCCGTCCCAGTCCTCGCCGATGCGCTTGAAGACGCCGGCGATGACGGCATCAGGGCCGACATAGGTGCCGGCATAGGGAAAGCCGGCCATCTCCGTCCATGCTGTGCTTTCGGTGATCGGTGCCATCATCGCCACCAGGTCCTTTGCGTCGGAGCCGGCGTAGTGGGCCTTGATGGCGTCGTAGTTACTGTTGCTCATGATGCTGATCCCAACGCTCAAACCGGTTCCTGTCCGTGGTCGTAGAGGGCCCTGGACTTTTTCTCGATGAAGGCGCCGGCGGGCTTGTTCTCGACCTTGCCCTGGCTGGTCACGCCGAGGAACTTGCCGGTCGAGCGCATGGTGTCCCAGTTGTAGAAGAACAGCGACGCGACCGGGATGATGAACTCGCGGAAGCCGAACACGTAAAAGTTCTCGGCGAACTTCCAGGTGGTGGCCAGATCGACATCGCCATGGCCGCGCTGGACGCCGACGAGATTCTGCCAAGCGTAGCGCTGCGAGCTCAAATAGATATGCTCGTAGACGTGGTTTGGGCTGTAGGTGTAGTGCGCGGTAAGGCCTATCAGGTCGCGCGTCGGCGCCGGCTCGCGGCCGGTCGGCGGCACGGTCGGGTCGCCCAGCACGCCGGCGGAATAGGTCTGCGCCACGCGCGGCTCGCCCGGCGCCTCGCCGGCTTCGCGCACCCGCTCGCGCACCGACAGAACGCGCCGCGTTTTCGTGTCGACGATGAAGGCTTCGTCCTCGGCCGGCCTCGCGGCGAAGGTCATGTTGATGAAGAAGACTTGCGGCGCGACTTCCAGCGCCTCGTACCAGTCGGCGCCGGCCTCTGCGCCCTCGCTCCAGGCCACGGTGTCGGCGGCGGTGAAGGCGAGATCGATGGTGCGACCGGTCTTCAGCGTGATCTTGAAGGTCTGACCGCGCAGCGC
>NZ_RZTO01001152.1:0-1436 GCF_003997225.1 Mesorhizobium sp. M2C.T.Ca.TU.002.02.1.1 | reverse complement strand
GTCATAGAATTTGCCGCGCCCCTCGACGCCGAAATCCTCGGCCATGGTGATCTGGACGCTCTCGACGAAGTTGCGGTTCCAGATCGGTTCGAGGAAGGCGTTGGCGAAACGGAAATAGAGCAGGTTCTGGATCGCTTCCTTGCCGAGATAATGGTCGATGCGGAAGATCGACTGCTCGTCGAACACCAGGTGCAGCACCCGGTTCAGCCAGCGCGCCGACTGCAGATCGTGGCCGAAGGGCTTTTCGACCATCAGCCGCGCGCCGCGCGCGGTGCCGGATTGCTCCAGGCCCTGCACGACCGTTTCGAACATGGTCGGCGGCACCGCCATGTAGTGCAGCGGCCGCTGCGCGGAACCCAGCGCCGTCTTCAGCTTCTCGAAGGTCGCCGGGTCACGGTAGTCGCCGCTGACATAGCGCAGCAGCGAGGCGAGCTTGGAAAAGACCTTGTCGTCGACCGCGCCCAGCGCATTGACGATGCCGTCGCGGGCGCGATCCACCAGCTTGGGGAGTTCCCAAGGCTCGAAGGCGACGCCGATCACCGGCTCGCTCAGCGTCCCCTTGGCGACCATGTGGTAGAGCGCGGGGAAAATCTTCTTATGCGCAAGGTCGCCGGTCGCTCCGAAAAGCACCAGCGTGTCGGACCTCTCCTGGCTCATGCAGCCTCTCCCCTCACGCGCCGGTCTTCGGCTTTTCGACATGGCCGCCGAAGGCATAGCGCATGGCGGACAGAAGCTTGTCGGCGAATTGCGATTCGCCCTGCGAGGAGAAGCGGTCGAACAGCGCCGAGGACAGCACGGGCGCCGGAACGCCGGTGTCGATCGCCGCCTTGAGCGTCCAGCGGCCCTCGCCGGAATCGGAGACGCGGCCGCCGTACTGGGCAAGCGCCGGGTCGTTCTTCAACGCACCGGCGGTGAGATCGAGCAGCCAGGAGCCGATGACGCTGCCATGCCGCCAGACCTCGGCGACCTGCGGCAGGTCGATGTCGAACTGGTAGTATTGCGGGCTCTCGAGCGGGCTGGTCTCGGCATCGGCGGTGCGCTGCCTTTTGCCGGCATTGGCCGATTTGAGGATGTTCATGCCTTCGGCATAGGCGGCCATGACGCCGTATTCGATGCCGTTATGCACCATCTTGACGAAGTGGCCGGCGCCGCTCGGGCCGCAATGGAGATATCCGAAGGGCGCCGTGCCGGCATCCTTGGGCGGATTGGCGCCCGCATCGGCGCCCGGCGCCAGCGTGGCGAAGACCGAATCGAGATGCTTCACGGCGTCATCGGGCCCACCGATCATCAGGCAATAGCCGCGCTCCAGCCCCCAGACGCCGCCGCTGGTGCCGACATCGACGAAGTTGATGCCCTTGACGGCCAGCCTCGCCGCCTGGTCGACGGCGTCATGGTAGTAGGAATTGCCGCCGTCGATGATGATGTCGCCCGGCTCC
>NZ_RZTO01001151.1:0-1442 GCF_003997225.1 Mesorhizobium sp. M2C.T.Ca.TU.002.02.1.1 | reverse complement strand
ACATTGGCGCCGTTCGAATAGCCAAGGAAGGTCGCACGCTTCGGGTCGAGCCCATGGACCCTCGCGGCTTCCGTCGCGAATTGGCCATAGGCAGCCGTCTCGGCATGGATGCTGGCCTGCCCGAAACTGGTCGGCGTGATTCGCTCGAACCAGCGAAATCCATCCTCTTGTGGGATGCGGCCGCGCGCCGCGACAATCACCGACCGGGGCGCAATCTGCCTCGCCAGCGGCAGCATCGTCGTCTCGTCGACACCTGACCCGTGCAGCACGAACAGGCAGTCGCCGCTTGCGTTTGCCGGCCTCAGCAGACGGTAGGGGAAGGCGAGATCCCGGCGCATAATACTGTTTTCGTCGCTATATTCGGACACGCTCACATCCATTTGATTCCATGAGAGATTCGTTGATTTGCCGGCTTCAAAACGGAATATTTTCGCGCTCCGCGAAAGTTGATTGAACCAGGCGCATTTCAGTCCGTTTCTGCGGCGATACACTCCCCTGGGAGGAATCGAAGCGGTGCGCCCCGGGGGTCGCATTGCTGGCTATGAACAACCAGCTTTGAGGCCTTTTGTCGATGACCACCCCTGCTCCTAACGATCGCGATAAGCGTATCTATGATCGCGATACGCGTATCGACGTGTTGCGCGCGCTCGCGCTGCTCACCATTTTTGTCGACCATGTGCCCGGCACGGTTTTCGAGAGCTGGACCTATAAGAATTTCGGCTTTTCCGATGCGGCCGAAGCCTTCGTGCTGATCTCCGGCATCTCGGTGGCGCTGGCTTACGGCACGAAGTTCAAGCCGGGCGGCCGGTTGCTCGCGACCCTGAAGATGTGGCGGCGCGCCGGCGTGCTCTACATCTCGCACATCGTCATCACGATGGTGGTGATCGCGCTGTTTTGCGCCGCCGCGCTGTTCGCGCACCGGCCGGAAATGCTGACGATGATCAACATCGAGCCCCTGATGAAGAACACGCCGCAGGTGCTGCTCGGCGTCGTCACGCTCGGCCACCAGCTCGGCTACAACAACATCCTGCCGGTCTATGCGGCGCTGCTTCTGGCGGCGCCCGCCTTCGTGCTGTTCGTCAGCTATCGGCCGGTGCCGGCGCTGATCGTCTCCGGCCTGCTCTGGCTCGTCGCAGGCATCTGGCAGATCGCGCCGCCGAACTATCCAGAGCCCGGCCTCTGGTTCCTCAACCCGCTATCCTGGCAGTTCCTGTTCAACATCGGCCTTGCCGCCATGCTGCATGTGAAGCGCGGCGGGCGGATCCCGGTCAATCCATGGCTGCTTGGTGCCGCCGGCATCTATGTGATCGGCGCGGCGATCTGGGTGCATAGTCCGCTCTGGGGGCAGATCACCTGGTTCAACCTGCCGGTGGTGATCGGCGGTTTCGACAAGACCTTCCTGTCGCTGCCGCGGCTCCCGCACATCCTGTCGGTCAGCTATC
>NZ_RZTO01001150.1:0-1443 GCF_003997225.1 Mesorhizobium sp. M2C.T.Ca.TU.002.02.1.1 | reverse complement strand
ACCATCTATTATGCCGCGCCGATCATCGTCACCGTGCTGTCCGTGCTGATCCTGGGCGAGACGGTGCCGTTGCTGCGCTGGCTGGCGGTGTTCATCGGTTTCGTCGGCGTGTTCGTCGCCTGCGATCCGACGCGGCTCGGCCTCTCTGCCCCGGTGCTTCTGGTGCTGGCGGCGGCCGTGCTTTGGGGGATCGCGGTGGTGCTGCTGCGCAAGACCGCCATGCAGGAGCGCACCATGATCCAGCTCGTGCTCAACAATTTCTATTTCCTGCTCTTCTCGGCCGTGCCGGCGCTGCTCTGGTGGCGCATGCCCGACTGGCGGCAGCTTCTTTTGCTTGTCAGCGTCGGGGCGCTTGGCGGAGTGGCGCAATATGTGCTGTTCGAAGGCATGAAGCGCGCGCCGGTGTCGATTATCGCGCCGTTCGAATACACCTCGCTGGTTTGGGCCTTCGCGCTGGGCTACGCCATCTGGGGCGACCTGCCGCGTACGGAAGTGTTCATGGGCGCGGCGCTGATCATCGGCGCCGGCCTGCTCATCGTCGGCAACGAGCATTTCCGCCGACGGGAGCACGCCTCATGACAGAGGGGTGTCAGGAGCAACTGGTTAGGCTGGCGCCATGACGGATACGCTCGACATGCCTGAAAAACGTGCGCCTACCGCCGCCGCCGACGTGGCGGCCGAGCGCACGCTCGGCATTATCCTGGTGTCGGCATCGGCCGTCGCCTTCGCGCTCACTGGCGTGCTGACCAAGTCGATCCATGCCGATCCGCTGACCATCACCTGCTGGCGCGGTTTTTTCGGCTCGATCCTGATCACGCTCTATGTGCTGTGGCGTCGGCGCCGCTCGGGCGGGCGCGAGAGCCTGAGATTGGGTTGGCGCGGCTGGCTGCTCGCGGTCGAGGGTGCTGCTGCCAGCATCGCCTTCATATCGGCTTTCAAGTTCACCTATGTGGCCAATGTCGCGGTGATCTACGCGACCTCGCCCTTCATCGCCGCGCTTCTTGCCTTCCTTCTGGTGCGGGAGAAATTCCGGCTGCAGACCATGATTGCGGCGGCGGTGTCGCTTTGCGGCGTCGCCATCATGGTGGGCGCCGGCCTCGGCAGCGGCCATCTGTTCGGCGACGGGCTGGCGCTTTTGATGACCACGGGCAGCGCGCTCTACATGATCATGGTGCGCGCCTTTCGCGACTCGCCGGTTGTCTGGGCGGGCGCGGTCTCGGCCTTCCTGCTCTTCGTGCTCGGCTGGTTCGTCACCGATCCGCTGGCCGTCTCGACGCGCGACGTGGTGCTGCTCGCCACCTTCGGCTGCTCCTTCGCCCTGGCCTCGATCCTGTGGACGGAAGGCTCGCGGCTTATCCCATCGGCGGAAGCCGGACTGCTCGGCTCGGCCGAGGTGCCCTTCGCCATCCTGTTTGCGCTGCTGTTCCTCGGTGAAGTCCCACC